>NZ_JAXAVW010000053.1:0-47282 GCF_033949945.1 Lentzea miocenica | reverse complement strand
TCACCGGTTCCAGTCTCCGTTTCCGGAGGCTTTCTCTCGGGGCTTGTGTTGAAAGCTTAGCCAGTTCGTTTTCGCTTTGTCAAATCCGCTGTTTTCGCGGTTCCGGCTCGGCGCAAACTCGCTTCGCATTCAGTTTTTGCTTGGTTCAGAAGTTATCCGAGTAGCTTTTCCGGTGTCAAATCGGGGTCATTTTCAGATCCCGGACAGCACGGTAGGCCGTTCATTTACTTCTGGGGGTTTGACGCCGTGAGACTTTACCCGGCCCGATCCGCGGTGTCAACCGCTCGTTCCGGGGTCTCGCTTGCGACTTGGAGAAAGTTACTCACGAGGAGATCCAAAGTCAAATCGCCTGGTCAGCGGGCTGCTTGATCGGCACGGACGGCGATGGACCAGCCGGCTTGGCCCCAACCGGACGCGGTCGCAGCCACAGGGTGATGGAGCGAAGACCCTCCATCGCCCGCACGATCTGGTCCGGCGAAGCCGCCTGACCGGTCACCAACGGCACCAGGTCGTAGCC
Source organism: Lentzea miocenica (assembly GCF_033949945.1). NCBI lineage: Bacteria > Bacillati > Actinomycetota > Actinomycetes > Pseudonocardiales > Pseudonocardiaceae > Lentzea > Lentzea miocenica. Next base: position 46,765 of record NZ_JAXAVW010000053.1, on the reverse strand, counting down.
CCAGACGCCGAACTCCTTCAGGACCGTCACCGGATCGTCACCGAAGTCGGCAGTGGCGGTCGCCGAGAACTCGAGGAGCACCTGCGGCCGGTCACGACGCAACAGCCGGACGAGTCCCGCGAGCGCGCGATGCCCACGTCCAGGCGTGTCCACCCGCACGACGGAAAGCTTCATGCCCTGCACCAGGGCGATCTCTTCGAGTTCCTTGTCCAGGCGCACCGACCGCACCCGAGCCACGTCCTCGCCGGCATCGGGGGCCAGCGGCGAGACGGACACACCGCCGGTCAACGTCGGCGCGACGGCCAGTTCGCCGGCGCTCTCCCACGCCGCACCCTCGATCACGGTCAGACGAGAGGCAACAGCAGCAGGCAGGTTCGACGAGACGTTGTGCCTCAACAGCGCCGCGGCACCGGCATCAGGCTCAACGGCGACAACCGCGCCCATCAGCCCGAGCCGCGACAACACCCTGATCGAGTGGTACCCGACGTACGCGCCGACATCGAGGAAGATCCCGTCCGGCTCGACCAGCGAGTCGAGCAGCGCCGCGAGCTCCGGTTCCCACACGCCGTTGGACGACAACAGCGGAAGCATGAACGCGTCGTCGGCGGGCAGCCGCATCATGCCCGCGTCGCACAACACCAACGACGAACGCACCGCAGGCGCGTCACCGGCGGTCTCGTGCTGACGCACCACCACGCGCCGCAACGCGTCCGCGGTCTGTTGTGCCTGGTTCGCGGCACGGATCGCGGAGTCCAACCGCGTGTCGCGCTCGCGGAACACCTCGACGACCTTGGACTCCAACGAGTCGATGCGGTCCAACGTCCGATCGAGCGCCACGGTCAGCTTGTCGATCCGCTCGGCCAGGACGTCGTCCGCCTTCGTGCGCTTGGCCGCCTCACCGATGACCGCGTCCTCGATGTCCCGCAGCCGGCGTCCCTGACCGGCCATGTCCGCGCGCACGCGCACGACCCCGTCGTCGACGCCGATCAGCTGGTCGCCGAAGTGCGACTGGCGTTCCGCGACCTGCTCGACCTCGGCGCGCAGCAGCTCAAGCTCACCCGCACCGACCCCGGCCTTCAGCGCGTCCTGCCGGTTGACCAGCTCGGACACCGTGCGCTCGACCCCGTCGATCAGGGTGTGCAGCACCTGGCGCATGTGGTTGTCGTAGTGGTCCAACGCGCGCAACACGACCTTGCGCAGCGCGGGTGCCATCGGCGTCCGATGAGGACCGTCCACGTTGGGCTGGCGCAGCAACGCGTGCTTGGCCGACTGCAGCGCGAGCATCGGGTCGACCTCGGGCTTCGGCTTCGGCCGGCGGGCCCGCCATCCCCGGTACGAGTGCTCGACGCGTTCACGAAGAATCTCGCTCACCCGCGCGACCGACCGCACCGACAGCACGTGGTCACGTCCGGCGGCACCCAGCGCGGCCGCGGTAGGCAGGTCGTCGGCCAGCGAGCGCAGCAGCTTCGCGGCCGCCTGCACGTCTGGCTCGGCGCCCTGGTGACACGGCACGAGAACAGCCGTCTTGCCGAACAGCTCCGCAACGGCACCGTGGTCGGACGCCACCACCGGAACCCCTCGCACGGCCAGGTTGGCCAGGCGCAGCGCGATCCGGTCGTCCGCCCCGCCGCGGTGCAACGACACCACGGCATCGGCGGTCAGACACACGTCCTCGTCCTCGACCAGGGAAATCCGCTGGTCGGAGGAGGTGGCGAGGCGCAGTCGCTCGGCGGCCTCGGGGTGGTCGAACGCTCCGGACACCGCGATCCGCAGTTCGACGTCCGAACGGTCCGGGAACGCGCTCAAGAACGCCGACACCGCACCCAGCACGTTGCCGGGCCGGTCGAGAGAGTGGTCCGCGATCGCCGCGAACACCACAACGTCGCCAGACTCGTGCTCGCGCGCGCCAACGTCGTGCACCGGCACGGGCACCACACGCACGATGGGCCCGCCGATGCGTTCCGCGGCAGTACGCGACACGTCCGACGACAACCAAAGCTCGTTCACGCCGGTGCGATTGTCCGCAGCGTTGGCGTCCAACGCGACCTCGACGATGAACCGTCCAGCCGGCACCTCGTCCGCAGCGGAAGTCCGCACCACAACGGGATAGCCGGCGGAGGTCGACACGGGCAGCCCGGACGCACGGGCCGCGGCGAGCATCAGCTCCGCCACCGGCCCCGAGCCGACGACGGACACGCCGAGCTGGTCGAGCAGCGCGGGTCCTTCTTCCCGGGGCTGCGGCACGGCCGGCGCGGGCAACCGCCCGGAAGCCACGCCCACCCCGGCACACCATTCGCGCCAGGCGTCCGCGTCCGCACCGAAAGGCGCGGGGAACTGTTCCTGCAACGACGAGTCAGCACGCCACACGGCGTCGGCCCAGCGCGTGCCACCGTTCAAGGTCGGCTCGCACGCCCAGATGAGGAACCCACCACCACCGTCCTCACCGAACGCCGGCAACGGAGTCGGGGATGCGGCCCGGTAGTCGGCACGCAGTTCGGACGGGATCTGCGTCCCGTCGATCAGGGAGTCGAACCGGTACGGCACGGGCTGTGCGGTCCAGCCACATCGCACCAGTTCAGCGCGGTACGCGGTGCACAGTTCGGCAACCTCCGGGTGCTCCGAGAGCAGCACACGGGGCCGTTCCGCGAAGTCGGCGGACAGCAGCCACGGCCGGCGCGGGTCGAACCCGCGGAAGTGCACGGTCAGCAGGTCCTGCCCGACGACGGCCAGCGTCCCTGACTCGGTGCGGTGCAACGGCCGGTCCGCCACGTTCCACGCCGACACGCCGACCCGCGCGTCGCGCACGACGAAGTGCGGCACGATCGCCGGCATGTCCAGCGAGGTCAGATAGGGTTCGGAGCCTTCGCCGACCGCGATGAAACCGGGGTCGAACGCGCCCAGTTCGTGCAGCTCGGCAGGCCCCGGCTGCAGACCGTCGGACGGCAACGGTCGCAACGTCCGTGGCAGCAACACGACCGGTGCGGTGCGCAACGCCTCCAGCACGAGCTTCGTGAGCGACCCGAACACCTGGACCCACGGGTCGAGGTACAGCACGGGCATGCCCTGCGACAGCAGCGCCTCGAGCAGCCTCGGCAGCATCGCGGCCTTCAGCTCGGCCGCGTCGAGCGAGGTCGCGAGCACGCGCAGCTCGACCTCGGACACGCCGATCTCCAGCGGCGTGATCAGCCCTGGTCCCGCGTGCTCCGGCTGCGCGTCCACGATCAGCGCGACGAACCGGCCCTCCGGGTGTTCCGCGAGGAACGAGCTGGACAGGACCTTGACCGCGGGCAGTTCCGCCGCCGTGGCGACCGTGCACGCGCAGATCGTCGGCTGGAACTCGGGCACATCTGTCACGGAGAGCAACGTAGCGGCCTCACAGCACCGGAAGAAGAGAGCGCAACTCGTACGGGGTGACGCTACGACGGTACGCGTCCCACTCCGTCCTCTTGTTGCGCAGGAAGAAGTCGTAGACGTGCTCGCCCAGCGCCTCGGGGAGCAGCTCCGAGTTCTCCATCTCGGTGAGCGCCTCACCGAGGTTCTGCGGCAGGTTCGCGTAGCCCGCGGCACGGCGTTCGCGGTCGGTCAGCGACCACACGTCGTCCTCGGCGGGCGGCGGCAGTTCGTAGCCCTTCTCGATGCCCTTGAGGCCGGCGGCCAGGATCACGGAGTAGGCGAGGTACGGGTTGCACGCGGAGTCCAGCGAACGGACCTCGACGCGGCGCGACGACGACTTGCCCGGCGAGTACATCGGCACACGGACCAGTGCCGAGCGGTTCGCGTGACCCCAGCACACGGCCGTGGGCGCTTCACCGCCGACGATCAGCCGCTTGTACGAGTTGACCCACTGGTTCGTGACGCCGGAGATCTCGCGCGCGTGCTTGAGGATGCCCGCGACGAACTGCTTGCCGATGTCGCTGAGCTGGTACGGGTCCTCGTCGTCGTAGAACGCGTTGCGGTCGCCCTCGAACAGCGAGAAGTGTGTGTGCATGCCCGACCCGGGCTGGTCGGAGAACGGCTTGGGCATGAACGAGGCGCGCACGCCCTGCGTGATCGCGACCTCCTTCACCACGTAGCGGAACGTCATGACGTTGTCCGCCATGGTCAGCGCGTCGGCGTAGCGCAGGTCGATCTCCTGCTGGCCGGGCGCGCCCTCGTGGTGGCTGAACTCGACGGAGATGCCCATCGCCTCCAGCGCCTCGATGGCGTGGCGGCGGAAGTGCGTGGCGGTCTCGTGCGAGGTCTGGTCGAAGAAGCCGCCGTTGTCCGCGGGCTCGGGCTCGCTGCCGTCCGCGGGCAGGCCCTTGAGCAGGAAGAACTCGATCTCCGGGTGCACGTAGCAGGTGAACCCGGCCTCGCTCGCCTTCGACAGGGTCCTGCGCAGCACGTGCCGGGGGTCGGCCCACGACGGGGAGCCGTCCGGCATGGTGATGTCGCAGTACATGCGCGCGGAGTAGTTCGAGCCGTCCGGTGTCTGCCACGGCAGCACCTGGAACGTGGAGGGGTCCGGCTTCGCGACCATGTCCGACTCGTAGACGCGGGCGAAGCCCTCGATCGCCGAGCCGTCGAACCCGATGCCCTCGCTGAAGGCGCCCTCGAGCTCGGCCGGCGCGACCGCCACGGACTTCAAGAAGCCCAGGACGTCGGTGAACCAGAGCCGGACGAACCGGATGTCGCGTTCCTCGAGCGTGCGGAGCACGAACTCCTGCTGGCGGTCCATAGGGCGCAGCTTAAGGGCTCGGGTGACTCTACGATCAACGCATGTCCGCCCGTTGGTTGTTGGTTTGCGCACTCGCCCTGCTCACGAGCTGCACGTCCGGTGAAGATCTCCCCGATGGTGCGACGTTGCTCTCGAAGTCGGCCGAGTCGATGCGCTCGGTCAAGAGCGTCCACTTCACCATCAAGGTGGACGGTGAGCTGCCGGACGTGCCGGTGAAGGAGGCCGACGGCGACCTCACGTCGGCCGGTGACTCCAAGGGCACCGCCAAGGTGACGTTCGCCGGGCAGCTGCTGTCCATCGAGTACGTGCTGACCGGCGGAAACCTGCATTTCAAGGGCCCGACCGGCGGGTTCACCAAGCTGCCGGCGGCGTTCGCGGGGCAGGTGTACGACCCCTCTGCCATCCTGAACCCGGACAAGGGCGTCGCCAAGGTCCTGGCCAGCTCCAAGGACGCGAAGACGAAGTCGTCCGGTGACGTGTCGGTGGTCGAGGCGACGGTGCCGAAGGACGTGGCGTCCGGCCTGGTGCCGGGCATCTCCGCGGACGTGAAGGCGACGTTCTCGATCGACAAGGACAACAAGCTCAAGAGCGCGTTGTTCGAGCTGCCCGGTGGTCAGAAGGTCGACATCGGACTGACCGACTTCGACAAGCCCGTCACGGTCACGGCACCGGTGTGATGAGAAGAGTCGCTCTCGCCGCGTCCGGCGCGGCAGTGCTGCTGGGCGCGCTCGACGCGTACGTCGTCGTCGGTGTCCTCACGGACATGGTGCGCGACCTCGGCATCGCGGTGAACGACCTGGAAGAGGCGACGCCGATCGTCACCGGGTACCTGCTCGGGTACGTGGCGGGCATGCCGTTGCTCGGCCAGCTGTCGGACCGGCTCGGCCGGCGGTTCGTGCTGCAGGTGTCGCTGCTCGGGTTCCTGGTCGGCTCGGTGATCACGGCGCTGGCCACCGACGTGCCGCTGCTGGTCGCCGGACGCGTGGTGCAGGGCCTCGCCGGCGGCGCTTTGCTGCCGGTGACGATGGCGCTGGTCGCGGACCTGTGGGAGGAGAACAAGCGGTCGACCGCTCTCGGGACCGTTGGTGCCGCACAGGAGCTGGGGTCTGTTCTCGGCACTCTGTACGGCATAGCGGTGGCGTCGCTGTTCAACGTGTTGCCGTTGTTCGAGGCGTGGGAGCCGCAGAGCTGGCGGTGGGTGTTCTGGGTGAACGTCCCGTTGGCGGTCATCGCGATGGTGATCGTGCAACGGTCCGTTCCGAACACACGGCGCCCTGTCCGCATCGACGTCGTGGGCGGGGTCCTGCTCGCCGTCGCGTTGTCGTTGCTGGTGGTGGCGCTCTACAACCCGAAGCCCGAGGAGTCCCTGCTGCCGTCCTGGGGCTGGCCGTTGCTCATCGGCGCGTTCGTGGTTCTCGCGGCGTTCTTCGTGTGGGAACGCCGTGCCGCTGTGCGACTCATCGATCCCGAAGGTGTGCGGTGGCGGCCGTTCTGGGCCGTGCTCGGGGTGTCGCTGGCCGCCGGTGCGGCGTTGATGGTGACGCTGGTCGACGTGGAGTTGTTCGCGCAGACCGTGTTGCGCCGCGACTCGGCGTCCGCGGCGACGCTGCTCACCCGTTTCCTGATCGCGTTGCCGATCGGGGCCGTCCTGGGTGGATTCCTCGCATCACGGTTCGGCGACCGCTGGGTGTCCTTCGGTGGACTGGCGATCGCATCGGTGTCGTACGTGTTCATCGCGCAGTGGCCCGCTGACGTCAGCGGGCTCGTGCTCACGCGTGACCTGGCCATCGCCGGTTTCGGGCTGGGCCTGGTCATCGCGCCGTTGTCCGGTGCGGTGCTGCGTGTTGTGCCGTCAGTGCGGCACGGCGTGGCGTCGGCGTTCGTCGTCGTCGCGCGCATGACGGGCATGCTCGTGGGTGTGGCGGCGTTGTCCGCGTGGGGACTCCACCGGTTCCGCGAGCTCACGGCCGGTCTGAACACCCCCGTGCCCTGGGGTGTCGAGAAAACCGTGTACGCGCAGCAGATGGCCGAGTACCAGCGCAACCTCACCGAGGCGCTGCTCACCGAGTACCACGAGATCTTCCTGATCACGGCGGTGATCTGCGCGCTCGGAGCGCTGGGCTCGATCCTCCTGCCCGGTCGTCGTCAGCAGACCGAATCTGTTTCCGGCAGCCTCAGGTCCGCCAGATAGTTGGTACCCACACCGTCCACACAGCCGATGCCGGCCAGGAACGCCGTGTGCTGGTTTCCGTTGTACGTCAGCAAACGCGCCCCGAGTGCCTGCGCGAGCTCCACGCCGGACTGGTAGGGCGTCGCCGGGTCACCGGTCGTCGAGATCACCAGCACCTGCGGCAGCCCGTTCACGTTCGGCGGATGTGGTTCCGACGTGTGCGGGGCCGGCCAGAACGCGCACGGGCCGAGCGCGGTCTCGTCGGTGGGGATCGTGTCGTTGCCCAGGAGTTCCAGCAGCCTCCGACGGTTGGACTCCAGCGTGGCACGGTCCTTGATCGGCGGCTCGTCGACGCAGCGGATGGCCACGAACGCGTCCTGGATGCGGCTGTAGGTGCCGTCCTGGGCGCGGCCGAGGTACTGGTCCGCGAGCTGGAGCAGGGTGGTGCCCTTGTTCTGCTTCAGCTCCTGCAGGCCCTTGAGCGCGGTCTCCCACAGCCGGTCCGTGTACATCGCCTGGATGATGGCGGTGTTCGCGTCCGAGTGGGACAGCTTGCGGTCGCCGACCTGCATCGGGGTCTTCTTGAGCGGCTCGATCATCTGCCGGAACTTGGACTCGGCGGTGGCCGCGTCCCTCCCGATGGGACAGTCGCGTTGCGCGCACCAGCCCGCGAACCGCTGGAACGACTCCTCGAAGCCCTGCGCCTGACGTGCCGACGCCGCCACCTTGTCGCTGTTGGCCTCCACCGCACCGTCGAGCACCATCGCGCGCACGTTGCGAGGGAACATCTCGGCGTACAACGTGCCGATGCGCGTGCCGTAGGAGTAGCCGAGGTAACTCAGCTTCTTCTCCCCCAGCGCACCGCGCAGCACGTCGACGTCACGCACGACGTCCCGGGTGCCGACGTTGCGCAGCAGGTTGATGCCGCTGCGTTCGGCGCACCGGTCGACGAAGAACTTGTTCTCCTGTTCGGTCGCGGTCGCGCTCTCGCCCTTGGGGCGCAGCCGTTGCGCGTCACGTTCCGCGTCGGTCAGGCACTGCACGCGGGGCTGGCTCGCCCCCACGCCGCGCGGGTCGAAGCCCACCACGTCGAACCGCTTGCCGACCGGGTTGTTCGGCTGCATGTTCGCGACGTGCGACATGCCCGAACCACCCGGACCGCCGGGGTTCACCACCAGAGAACCGACCCTCCGCTCCTTTTCGGCGGCGGGCCGGCGCAACAGCCCGACGGTGATCGTCCCCGCGTCCGGATTCCCGTAGTCGAGCGGAACGTGCAGTCGCGCGCATTGGATGCCCTCGCGCTCGTACAGGCCCTTGCTCTTCGCATCGGTCGCGTAGGGCTGGCACGCACCCCACGACAACACCTGCTCGTAGAAGCGCGCCAGCCCTTTGCGCGCGGCGACGGGACTGCCGTCGATGCGCGCGTAGGACGTGGACGTGCCGAGCAGAACGATCAAGGCGAACAAGGCCGCGGTGACTCGGGATCGCCTCTTCGTCATTAGGCGCACCGGGTTCCGTCGGCGGGCAATGTCTGGTCGATCAGGTACTTCACGCCGGCGTTGTCCACGCACCCCACGCCCTGCAGGAAGACCGTGTGCTGGACACCTTCGTAGGTGAGCAGCCGCGAGTTGAGCGCTTTGGCCAGGTTCACGCCGGCCTCGTACGGCGTGGCGGGGTCACCGGTCGTGGAGATGACCAGCAGCGGCGGGATGCCGTCGGCCTTGGGCGGACCCGTGCGGGCGCTCACCGGGGCCGGCCAGAAGGCGCACGAGTCGAGCGCCGCACCGGGAGGGTTGCCGTCGTCGAGGAACGGCGCCGCCTCCTTGTACTTCTTCGCGGTGTCCAAGAGAGCGTTCTTGTCCGTCAGCCGTTGGTCGTCAACGCAGTGCACGGCGTTGAACGAGTCGGTGATCGTCGAGTAGTTGCCCTGGTCATCACGGTCGAGGTAGGCGTCGGCGAGGCTGATCAACACCCGGCCGCGGCCGTTCTTCAGCTCCTTGAGGCCGTCCAGCAGCAGGGGCCACAGCTGCTCCGAGTACAACGCCTGGATCGCGGCGGTGATCGCGTCGTTGTAGGAGAGCTTGCGGTCCCCGACGGTGACCGGCTTCTGGATCAACGGGGTCGTGAGCTGGCGAAAGCTCGTGTTGGCGTCGTCGCCGAGAGGGCAGTCACCCTTCTCCTTGCACCACTTCACGAACTCGTTGAACGCTTTCTGGAAGCCGGCGGCCTGGGCGACCAGCGACGCGAGCTGGTCCTGTGTCGGGTCGACGGCGCCGTCGAGGATGAGTGCGCGCACGTTCTGGGGGAAGGTCTCGGCGTACTCGGTGCCTATGCGGGTGCCGTACGAGTAGCCGACATAGCTCAGCTTCGCGTCGCCGAGCGCAGAGCGAAGGACATCCATGTCCTTAACTACGTCCCGCGTGCCCAAGTTGGCGAGCATTGAAGCCCCGAATTTTGTACCGGCCGCACACTTCTCGGCATATGCCTTGTTCTCTTGCTCCGTTTGGGCGATTCCAGCCGGACTCGTGTCGATGTCAAGGTCCAAACGTTCCGCATCGCGCTCCGGTCCGGTCAGACATTTGACCGCCGGTTCGCTCGCACCGACGCCCCGCGGGTCGAACCCGACCAAGTCGAAGCGCTTCGCGAGATCGGTCTTGCGGTAGTCCGAGACCATGCCCGCGGCCGCCGCCATGCCGGACGCGCCGGGCCCGCCGGGGTTGATCAGCAGCGAGCCGATCTTCTCCCCGGTCGCCTTGTACCGCAGCACGCCGACGGTGATCGTGTCGCCGTCCGGCTTCGCGTAGTCGAGCGGAACCTGCAAACGGGTGCACTCGACGTCGCGCTTGTTCCCGAAAGCCGACCTGCTCGACCCGGTCGTGGCGAACGGCGCGCAGTCCTGCCAGCCGAGCTGCTGGCCGTAGTACTTCTCCAGCCCGGCCGGGACTGTTCCGGCCGGCCCCGCCTTCTCGAGGGACACGCCTGGCTTGGCCGTCCCCTCGACGATCGACGTGCAGGACGCGACGAGGGGAATGACGAGCAACACGCTCAAGAGACGGACCACAGCCCGATGGTATGGGAGATGATGAGGGCATGCCGCAGCTTCGGATCGCGCTCGCCCAGGTCAACGCCACTGTTGGCGACCTTGAGGGCAACGCTTCGTTGGTCGTGGAATGGACGCGCAAGGCCCGCGAAGGCGGCGCGCACCTCGTCGTCTTCCCCGAGATGGTGCTGACCGGCTACCCGGTCGAGGACCTGGCGATCCGCACCTCCTTCGCCCGCGCCTCCGCCGAAGCCATGGAAACCCTGGCGGAATCACTGGACTCCGCGGGCCTCGGCGGCATCACCGCGATCGTCGGCTACCTCGAACACGACTCCGTGGGCCCGCGAAACGCCGTGGCCGTGCTGCACGGCGGGCGTGTCGTAGCCAGGCAGAGCAAGCACCACCTGCCCAACTACGGCGTGTTCGACGAGCGGCGGTACTTCAAGCCCGGCTCCTCCTTGGACATCCTGCGGATCAACGGCGTCGAAGTCGGCATGGTGATCTGCGAGGACCTGTGGCAGGACGGCGGCCCGATCACCGCGCTGGGCGACGCCGGCGTGGACCTCGTGGTCTCTCCGAACGCCTCCCCGTACGAACGCAACAAGGACGACCAACGCCTACCGCTGGTCGCCCGCCGCGCCGCCGAAGCCGGCGCCCCCCTCGCCTACTGCAACCTGGTAGGCGGCCAGGACGAACTGGTCTTCGACGGCGACTCCCTGGTGGTAGCCGCCGACGGCCAGCTGATCGGCCGCGCGCCGCAGTTCGTGGAACACCTCATGCTGGCCGACTTCGACCTGCCAGAAGGCTCCGACTACGAACAGGGCCAAATCGGCGACTTCTACGTGCGCCGCGTGTTCCTGTCCGACGCCGTACCGGCCTACGAACCCCTGCCCGCCCCCCGCGTCTTCGAACCACTGTCCGACGAGGCAGAGGTCTGGCACGCCCTGGTAACCGGCCTACGCGACTACGTGCACAAAAACGGCTTCCGCTCCGTAGTCCTGGGCCTGTCCGGCGGCATCGACTCCGCCGTAGTGGCCGCACTGGCCGTAGACGCCCTAGGCGCCGACTCCGTCTACTGCGTGTCGATGCCTTCGTCGTACTCCTCCGAACACTCCAAGTCGGACGCCTCCGACATGGCCGTGCGCACCGGCCTGCACTTCACCACCGAACCAATCGGCACCATGGTCTCCACCTACGTCGACCAACTCAACCTGACCGGCCTGGCCGAGGAGAACATCCAGGCCAGGTGCCGAGGCATGCTGCTCATGGCGCTGTCCAACCAACACGGCCACCTGGTCCTCGCAACGGGCAACAAGTCCGAACTGGCCGTCGGCTACTCAACGATCTACGGCGACGCCGTAGGCGGCTACGCCCCGATCAAGGACGTCTTCAAGACCCTGGTCTGGAACCTGGCCCGCTGGCGCAACGACGAGGCGGAAAAGCGCGGCGAGGTGCCGCCAATCCCAGAAAACTCGATCACCAAGCCCCCGTCGGCAGAACTGCGCCCAGGCCAGGTCGACACAGACTCACTCCCCGACTACGAACTGCTCGACGACCTGCTGACCCGCTACGTGGACGGCGACCGAGGCTACGACGACCTGCTGGCCGCGGGCTTCGCCCCAGAACTGGTCGACAAGGTGCTGCGCATGGTCGACAAGGCCGAGTACAAGCGCCGCCAGTACCCGCCAGGCACAAAAATCTCGAACAAGGCCTTCGGCAGGGACCGCCGCCTCCCCATCACCAACGGCTGGCGCGAGGGCTGAGCGAAGCCGAAGGCGAGCAGTCTTAGCTATTCGCGAGCGTTTCCGGCGGTGGGGTCCCGTCAACGCAACCAGGCGTGCCATCAACCCGCCGGTGGCGCGGTATCCCCAGATCAGATTGCCGGGGGTCTGGGGGCAGAGCCTCCAGGGGAAGCACTCAACGCAACCTCGCCGCCCGCAACCCAACCACCCCACAAGGCCGCGAAACAGGAGTAGAGCCTGCTCCACCGCGCACCCCCACCCCCACCAGCTACTTTTCTCCACATGAAACGGATCTGGGCGGCCCTGGCCTACCTGGCGACCGGTCTCCTGACCGCGATCGCATCCTGGCTCGCCATCGGAATCCTCCTGCTGTCCATCGTGATCCTGCCGCTGCTCCCCATCACCGCCCCGCTGATCCGCCGCATAGTCGACCTGGACCGCCACCGCCTGGCCAGGTTCACCGCCGTCCAAATCCCATCCCCCGAACCCCTCGACGGCCCCTGGCTGCACCGAGCCCAACGAGTCCTCTCCGACCCGGACAGCCGCCGCGACGGAATCTGGCTGATCACCCACGCCCTCTACGGCACCCTCTTCGGAGCAATCGCCATCGGCATCCCAGGCGCCCTGGTGCAGCAACCGATAGCGCTCCTGCTCTGGTGGACCGTCCCAGGTGGGATGGAGAACTCCTTCGGCGTCCACGTCGACTCGTGGCCAACAGCCTTCCTGAGCATCCCGATCGCCATCGTCCTGACCCTGATCATCACCCAACTCCCCCGCCTGGCCGCCGTAGACGCAAGGTGGGCCCAAAAACTCCTGTCCCCACCCAAAGCCTCACTCGAAAAGCGCCTGGCCGAGGTAGTCGCCACCCGAGCCGCCGCCCTCCAAGCCCACGGTGCCGAACTACGCCGCATCGAGCGAAACCTCCACGACGGCACCCAGAACAAGCTGGTAGGCGTGGTGATGATGCTGGGCATCGCCGAACGAACCCTCAAACAAAACCCGGACAACGCCCTGCAAGCCCTCCTGCGAGCTCAAGACGCTGCAGGCGACGCCCTGGAAGAACTCCGCAACGTGGTCCGCAGCATCCACCCACCGGTGCTGGAAGACCTGGGCTTGGACGGCGCGATCCAAGCTCTGGCGGCAAGGTGCCCGGTACCGTGCCTCCTCGAAGCCGAGCACCTGGGACGACTCCCCGCGGCAGTGGAAGCAGCGGCGTACTTCGCAGTAGCCGAAGCCCTCACGAACGTGGCCAAACACAGCGGGGCCAGGCGCGCGAAGGTAAGTCTGAGAACGACCGACAACCACCTCACCGTCGTGGTCCACGACGACGGGAAGGGCGGCGCCGACGAGAAGCAGGGGACGGGATTGGACGGCATTCGCGGCAGGGTGGCGGCGTTGGACGGCACCGCGGCCATCAGCAGCCCTGAGGGTGGCCCGACCGTGCTCACCGTCTTGCTACCAATGGGGAAGTGACCATGCGCATCGTGATCGCCGAAGACGACGCACTGCTCCGCGAGGGGCTGACGTTGTTGTTGCGCAACGAAGGCCTCGAAGTGGCCGCCGCGACCGACAACCCGACCGACTTCCTCGACGCCGTGGCCGAACACGAGCCGGACATCGCCGTGGTCGACGTGCGGATGCCACCGACGTTCACGGACGAGGGGCTCAAAGCTGCCGTTGAAGCACGACGGCGACACCCGAAGCTGGCCGTGCTCGTTCTCAGTGCGTGGGTCGAGCAGAGCTACGCACACGAACTGCTGGCCGGCACCAACGGCGGCGTCGGCTACCTGCTCAAGGAACGCGTCGGCAAGGTCGCGGACTTCCTCGACTCGCTGCACCGCGTGGCCAACGGCGGTACGGCGCTGGACCCCGAAGTCGTGTCGCAGCTGCTGGTGCGACGCAAGGCGGACGACGCGCTCAGCGTGCTGTCGCCCCGTGAGCGCGAAGTCCTCGGACTGATGGCGGAAGGGCTGTCGAACGCCGCCATCGGCGAGAGGCTCGTCCTCAGCCCAGGGGCCGTCCACAAGCACATCGGCAACGTCTTCCTCAAGCTCGGCCTCAACAGCGAGGACGGCTCAGGCGACCGCAGAGTCCAGGCCGTGCTCGCCTACCTGGACCACTGACTCACTGGGCCGAATCACTGGGGCCGGACGAACGGGAACAGCACGGTCTGCCGGATCGACGTACCGGTCAGCATCATCAGCAACCGGTCGACGCCCATGCCGAGCCCGCCCGTCGGCGGCATGCCGTGCTCCAGCGCGCGCAGGAAGTCCTCGTCCAGCTCCATCGCCTCGACGTCACCGGACGCGGCCTTCAGCGACTGCGCCTCCAGCCGTCGCCGCTGCTCCAGCGGGTCGGTGAGCTCGGAGTACGCCGTGCCGATCTCCGCGCCGAACGCCACCAGGTCCCACCGCTCGGCCAGCCGCGGGTCGACGCGGTGCTGCCGGGTCAGCGGGGACACCGAGGTCGGGAAGTCGATGTAGAACGTCGGCCCGACGGTGGAGGCCTCGACGAACGAGTCGTACGCCTCCTGCACCAGCTGCCCGTGGTCCCAGTCGTCGTTGACCTCCACATCCCGCGCACCCAAAAGCGATCGCAGCTCCGCCACCGACGTGTCCGGCGTGACAGCGGTGTCCAAGGCAGCGGAAACGGCGCTGTAGACCGGAACCACCGGCCACTCCCCCGAGATGTCGAACACGCCGTCCGGCCGGTGCGCCACCTCTTCGCCGAACGCCGTGCGCGCCGCGTGCTGGATCAACGTGCGCACCAGGTCGAGCATGACCCGGTAGTCCGCATAGGACTGATAAGCCTCGAGCATCGTGAACTCGGGGTTGTGCGTGGCGTCCGCGCCTTCGTTGCGGAAGTTGCGGTTCAGCTCGAACACCCGGTCCACACCCGCCACGCACAGCCGTTTGAGGTACAACTCCGGCGCGATCCGCAGGTACATCCGCATGTCGTAGGCGTTGATGTGCGTGACGAACGGCCGGGCGTTCGCACCGCCGTGCACCGCCTGCAGCATCGGCGTCTCGACTTCTAGGTAGGAGTGCGAGTGCAGGAACTCACGCACGCTGCGGATGACGTCGCTGCGCAGCTTCAACAGGTGAGCCGAGTCCTGGTTCACCACCAGGTCCAGGTAGCGCTGGCGGACGCGGGCCTCCGGGTCGGTGAAGCCCTTTCGCTTGTCGGGCAACGGGTGCAGGCACTTCGCGGTCATCACCCACGACGTGGCCAGCACGGAGATCTCGCCGTGGTCGGACTTGATCACCTGTCCGGTGACGCCGACGTGGTCACCCAGGTCGACGTCGGACTTCCAGGACGTCAGCGCGTCGCCGAGCGAGTCGACGGCCAGCATCAGCTGGATCTCGCCGCTGAAGTCCCGCAGCCGCGCGAAGCACAGCTTGCCCATCTCCCGCAGCGCCACCACGCGTCCGGTGATCGAGACGTCCTCGCCGAACCGTTCCCGAGCCGCGGCGAGGAGATCCGACCGGTCGAAGCCCACCGGGTACGGGTCGACGCCCTGCGACACCAGGCGGTCGACCTTCGCGATCCGCACCCGGACCTGCTCCGGCCGGCGCACCACCTTCGGTTCCACCCGGATCGCGTCGATCTCGGCGACCTTCAGCGCGAACTCGGAGCTCACGTCGGTCTTCTGCAGCGCCCGCCTGCGCAGTGAGCGCAGCGACGGCACGAACCCCTCCGCCACCCCGGCAGCGATGCTGACCTGCGGCAACGACCGCGAGCGCTGGTAGCAGAGGAACCGCGGTTCCCAGTCCGGCAGGTACTTGGCGTTCGACCGGTACAGCGACTCCAGCTGGAAGAACCGCGACGCGAGCGACAGCACCCGCCGCCACGCCCGCAGCACCGGGCCGGCGCCGATCTTCTCGCCCTCCTCGAACACCGCGCGGAACATCGCGAAGTTCAACGAGATCCGCTGCACGCCGAGGTGTCCGGCAGCGGCAGCGAACTGCGCCACCATGTACTCGTTCAGGCCGTTCTCCGCGGCCCGGTCCCGCCGCATCAGGTCCAGCGACACGCCACGACGGCCCCACGGCACGAACGACAGCAACCCGCGCAACGCGCCGGAAGCGTCGTAAGCCTCGACCATCACACAGCGGCCGTCGCTCGGATCTCCCAGGCGTCCCAGTGCCATCGAGAACCCGCGCTCGGTCTCGGCGCCACGCCATGCCTCCGCGAGGTCCAGAATGGACGCCATCTCGTCCGGCGCGATCTCGCTGTGCCGGCGGACCCGCGCGGTGTACCCGGCACGTTCGACCCTGGACACGGCCTGGCGCAACCCGCGCCGTTCCGGACCGGCCAGGACGAACTCGCGGACGTCCAGAATCGCCTCGTCACCGATCTCCAGCGCCTTGAGCCCGGCATCGGAGTAGACCTGCGCGCCACGTTCGGAAGCGCCCAGCACACCAGGCATCCAGCCGTAGGTGCGTGCCTCGGCCAACCACGCCAGCACGGCCTCTGGCCAGGCCTCCTCGTCACCGATGGGGTCCGCCGACGCCAGGGTGACGCCGCCGATCACCCGGTAGGTCAACGCCGCACGTCCGGAAGCCGCGAACACCACGCTCTTGTCGCGCCGGGTCGCGAAGTAGCCCAGCGAGTCGGGCTCGCCGTCGGCGGCGAGCAGCCGGCGCACGTCCAGCTCCTGGTCGGGCGTGATCATGTTCTGGGTCCGGACACCCCGGAAGAACAGGTACATCGCGCGGATCGCGACGAGGGTGCCGCCGAGACCCAGGACGACGCTCAGCCACTGCGGTCCCTCTGGGATGTCCAACCGGCCCAGCCGGACGACCTCGCCCGTCGCCTGGTTCGCCGCCCACGCCAGTTTGTCGGTCTGCTGGACCAGCTTGCCGGGGAACACCTCGGTGAGGCCCCAGCCCGCCAGCACCAGCACGATCATGCCCAGCACGAACGACGCCAGCGCGCGCCGCCACGCACCGCGGGCCAGCCGGGCGGGGAACGCCTCCCGCACGATCCACAGCAGCGTCACGAACAGCAGTGAGGTCGCGATCCCGACACCGAGAAACACCCAGTGCGGTTTCTCGCCCTCGTCCAGGACTTCTTCAGGTGCGACGGCCAAGATGACCATGATGAAGCCGACCAGTGCCAGGCCCATGACCTGGAACAGCAGCAACGCCCACAGCGCTGCTCGCTTGCGCCTGCGCAGGGCGGCGCCCAGCACGAAGAACACCATGGCGATGAAGAGGTTGCCGTCGATCGGCAGGCCGAAGAAGTACCCGATCCCGTCGGCGACGTCGGTGAACCAGCTGTCCTCCGGCAGGATCACCCTGAGCAGCGACAAAACCGCGGCCAGCTGCACGACCGTCGCGATCGTGCCCGCGGCCTTCCACTTCCACGCCGGTGCCACATCTACTCCCGAGGTCCGCCCGTGTCGGCCATGATCCCCTCCTCCGCCGGACGGGTGCACGTCACCTCGTCCGGGCGTGTTGACCAGCCGGTCGTCGTGCTCAGCTCTGGGCTGGGCGGGGCGTGGTTCGACTGGGACCGGACCGTGCGGCTGCTGGAACCACTCGCCAGGGTGATCGTGTTCGACCGGCCGGGGCTCGGGATGAGCGGTCCGGCCCGGCGCGGGCCGTCCCTGGCGCGGGAGGTCGCCGTGCTGGACGCGGTGCTGCGCGGGACCCCGCGGGCGGTCCTGATCGGGCACTCGATGGCATCCATGCACGTCGAGGCCTACGCCCGACTTCGGCCGCACCGGGTCGACGGGGTCGTGCTGCTCGATCCGGACACCGAAACGCCGGGTGCCGGCGCCCCGTTCGACCCGGCGGCGTTGATCGCGCAGGGCCTGCGGGCGTTCGGCAGCCGCTGGCTCGGCGCGCGGATCTCCCGCCGCTACGGGCACGCGGTGCGCAACCTGCTGACCGCCGTGTCGACGCTCGGTGTCACCGATCCCGCGCCTGCTGACCTGGTCGAACTGGTCTACCGGCGACCCGGCGTGGGGCGGGCGGCGCTGTGGGAGCTCGCGTCGTACCCCGGTCAGCTGGCGACGCTGGAACGCCTGCGCAAGCGTCGTGAGTTGCCGCGGGTGCCGTGGCTGGTCCTCACGGCCGGGAGAAAAGTGTGGCCGGAACACCGGTCGTTGGCCGCCCTCGTGCCGTGGGGGCGCAACGTGCCTGTGCCCGGCAGCCGTCACATGATTCAGATGGACAGGCCGGACGCCGTCGTGATGGCCGTCCGGGAGGTGCTCAAGGGTCTACCCGACCGCTGAGCAGGCAGAACTCGTTGCCTTCCGGATCCGCGAGCGTGTACCAGCTCACGTCCTCGCCCTGACCGATGTCGACGCGCGTGGCGCCCAGCGCGAGGAGACGTTCCAGCTCGTCCTTCTGGTCGCGGTCGGTTGCCCGGACGTCCATGTGCAGGCGGAGCGATCTCCACCAGGACGTCCTCGCGGTCGATCACCTCGTAGCCGAGAACCTCGCACCAGAAGGCGGCAAGACGTTCGGGATCGGTGCAGTCGAGTACCAGTTCAGTGATTCGCGCAGCCACGCGTGTGACGGTAACCGCATCTGCATTCCGTTTCTGGCCAACGGTGTCACTCTGGTGTTCGGCAACCGTGCACAAAGCGCCCGGGGACCTGCGAAGGCAGGCCTCGAGGAAAGGAACGGTCGACGATGACCAATGCCGAAGTTTCCGCGCCGTACGGCAACGGAGCTGGTCAGAAGGCTCCCGCGAAGCGCGTCCGCGTTCATCACCTGCGTGACATGAAGGAACGCGGCGAGCCGTGGCCCATGCTCACCGCGTACGACATGTACACCGCCGAGATCTTCGACGAGGCGGGCATCCCCGTGTTGTTGGTCGGCGACTCCGCCTCGAACAACGTCTACGGCCACGAGACCTCTCTGCCCGTGACCGTGGACGAGCTCGTACCGCTCGTACGCGCTGTGACGCGCTCGACGCGTCGCTCTCTCGTTGTCGCTGACCTGCCGTTCGGCTCATACCAGGTGTCGGTAGAGCAGGCTGTCGCGACGGCCGTCCGGTTCATGAAGGAAGGCCAGGCGCACGCGGTCAAGCTGGAGGGTGGCGCCTACTTCGCGCCGCACATCCGCGCGATCACCGCCGCGGGCATCCCGGTCATGGCGCACATCGGCTTCACCCCGCAGTCCGAGCACCAGCTGGGCGGCTACCGCGTGCAGGGTCGTCACGAGGGCCACGACGCCGTGGTGCAGGACGCGCTGGCGGTGCAGGAGGCGGGCGCGTTCGCGGTCGTGCTGGAGATGGTGACCGCCGAGGTCGCCAAGCAGATCACGCACGACCTGGTCATCCCGACCGTGGGCATCGGTGCCGGCCCGGACACCGACGCCCAGGTGCTGGTGTGGCAGGACATGATGGGCCTGCGCCGCGGCAAGGGCCCGCGCTTCGTCAAGCGCTACGCGAACCTCGCCGACGTCATGCTCGGCGCGGCCTCCGAGTTCGCCAACGAGGTGCGCGGGCACCAGTTCCCCGGCCCCGAGCACACCTTCCACTGATTCTGGCTGGTCAGCGGGTCCAGACCTCCGGGTCTGGGCCCGCCGGCACGATGCCGGTCGGATTGATCTGGTGGTGCGTCACGTAGTAGTGGCGCTTGATGTGGTCCCAGTTCACCGTGTCGCCGAACTGCGCGTACAGCCGTTTCGCGTACGCCCAGAGGTTCGGCATCTCGGTCAGCTTGTTGCGGTTGCACTTGAAGTGGCCGTGGTAGACGGCGTCGAACCTCACCAGCGTGGTCCAGAGCCGGATGTCGGCCTCGGTGAGCTGGTCGCCGACCAGGTGGCTGCGGGTTTCGAGGTGCTTCTCGATGCGGTCCAGCTCAGCGAACAGGTTCGTGTACGCCTCTTCGTAGGCCTCCTGTGACGTGGCGAAACCGGCCTTGTAGACGCCGTTGTTGACGTTGTGGAAGATCGGTTCGATCCAGGCGTCGATCTCTTCGCGCAGGTGTTCCGGGTAGAGGGTGCTCTCCGGGCGCCACTTGAGGCTGAAGTCCAGCGTGATCTGCGGGTAGTCGTTGGTGACGACCTCGCCGGTGGTGGTGTCGACGATCGCCGGCACGGTGACCCGGCCGTCGTAGTCCGGGTCGGCGTTGCGGTACGCCTGACTGAGGAAGTCGATGCCGAGGACGGGGTCGGTTTCGGTGAAGCGCCAGCCCTTGTCGTCGCGGATCGGGTCGACGATCGCCAGCGAGATGGCGTCTTCGAGGTTCAGCAGCTTGCGGACGATGACCGCGCGGTGCGCCCATGGACAGGCGAGGCTGACGACGAGCCGGTAACGGCCTGGCTCGGGCTCCGGGCGTGCGGTGAAGCGGTTGGGCTGCCGGACGAACGCGCCCGTGGTCGACGTCTCCTTCGTGAACTGCGCCATGTGTCCGACGATAGGCCCATGTACCCGGAGATCGAGCCCCACGCGTCAGGCCACCTGGACACCGGCGACGGCAACCTCGTGTACTGGGAGGAGTGCGGCAACCCGGCCGGCAAGCCCGTCGTGTTCCTGCACGGCGGCCCCGGCGGCGGCTGCTCGCCGTCGCACCGCCGCCTGTTCGACCCGTCCGTCTACCGGATCGTCCTGTTCGATCAGCGCGGGTGCGGGCGTTCGCAGCCGCACGCCTCGACGTCGGACGATCTGTCGTTGAACACGACCTGGCACCTCGTCGCGGACATGGAGCTGCTGCGGACGTCGCTCGGGATCGAGCGGTGGCAGGTGTTCGGCGGCTCCTGGGGCTCGACGCTGGCGCTGGCCTACGCCGAGAAGCACCCCGCGCGGGTCTCCGAGCTGGTGCTGCGCGGGATCTTCACGCTGCGGTCGTCCGAAGTGGACTGGTACTACCGCGGCGGGGCGGCCCAGCTCTTCCCCGACCTGTGGGAGAAGTTCACGGCGCCGCTGGAGGGGATGTCCGGCGATCCGGTCGAGCTGTACGCGAAGTTGCTCGCTTCGCCGGATCCCGCCGTGCACGGGCCGGCCGCCGTCGCGTGGAGCACGTGGGAAGGCGCGACGGTGACGTTGCTGCCGCGGCCGGAGCTGGTGGCGGAGTTCGCCGAGCCGTCGTACGCGCTGGCGTTCGCCCGGATCGAGAACCACTACTTCGTGCACGGCGGGTGGTTCGAGGAGGGGCAGCTGATCAGGGACGCCTCGCGGCTGGACGGCATTCCCGGCGTGATCGTGCAGGGGCGGTACGACATCGCGACGCCCGCGGTGTCGGCTTGGGACCTGCACAAGGCCTGGCCCGGGTCGGAACTGGTGGTGGTGCCGGATGCCGGGCACGCCTACGACGAACCCGGCATCCTGGCGGCACTGCTGGAGGCGACGGATCGGTTCCGGGACTAGCGGAGGCCGACCCACTTCGCGCTCGACGTCGTGCACGCCGCGACGGTGACCTGGGCGGTCAGGCACTTGTTGGTGCCGGCGTTGCGGAACTGGAACGTGCTGCCGGTCGTGCTGCGGCGCCAGCGCTGGCTGGGGCTGGAGCTGCAGGCCTGACCGAGGACGTCACCGGTGCTGGTGGCGCCCAGGCACTTGTTGGTGGCGATGTTGTGCGGCCAGTCGACGCCACCGCTTATCGGGACGATCCAGCGCTGTTCGTCGGAGATCTCGTTGCAGGGCTTCAGAACGACGTTGGTGCCGGTGTCGGCGAGGCAGCGGGTGCTGCCGGCGAGCTGGTAGACGACCACGGGCTCGGCCTGGGCCGGGATGGCGGTCAGTGCGGTGGCGGCTGCGGCGGTCGCGATGATCGCGGCTAGTTTCCCCATGGCGGGGATCTTGGCAGCGCGCCCGGTTTCGCGAATCCACCTGTGGTTGTCAACCCTGGCCGTAGTCGAGGGCTCGTTCGAGGCTTGCCCTCGCCTCCACCAGGGACGGGCCGTACCAGGTCAGGTGGCGGCCGTTGACCAGCGCGTACGGCAGTCCCGGGAAGCTTTCCGGGCCGTCGTCGTGGGTGAACACGTACGGCTCGTCGGGCAGGATCACCAGGTCAGGGCGCTTGTCGTTCAGCTCCTGCAGGGTGGGGCGCGGGTAGCGTTCGGCGTCCTCGGCGTAGACGTTCTCGATTCCCAGGCGCCGCAACACATCGGTGGCGAAAGTAGCACGGCCTACGACGACCCACGGGCGGCGCCAGACCGGGATCAGCGCGGTGAGCTTCCGCGGTTTCGTCTCGCGCCACAGGTCCTCGGCTTGGGTGAGCCAGTCGGGTTCGAGGTCCCAGGCCATGGCGAAGAACCTGCGGAGCGACTTGAGCGCCATCGGCACCGTGGCGGGCGCCTCGGTCACCCAGACCTGGATGCCGTTGGCGCGCAACCTGTCCACGTCCTCGGCGCGGTTCTCCTCGGAGTTCGCGATGACGAGGTCGGGGTGGAGGCTCATGACCTTGTCGACGTCCGGGTACTTCGAGCCGCCGACGCGCTGAACGTCCAAATCGGACGGATGCGTGCAGTAGTCCGTGGCGCCCACCAGCGATGCGGGGACGCTGACCACGACGGCCTCGGTGATCGACGGCACCAGGCTGACCACGCGCTGGGGCTGGTCGACCGCCACCGGTTCACCGAGGTCGTCGACGGGAAGCATCAGACTCCCGTGATCTTCAGGCCGGCGTGGGTCTTGTAGCGGCGGTTGATCGCGATGAGGTTCGCGGTGAACGCCTCGACCTGGTGGGCGTTGCGCAGCCGTCCGCCGTAGACGCCGCGGAAGCCCGGCACCAGTTCGGCCAGCTCGCGCACGGTGTCGGTGGCCTCGCGGTCGTCGCCCAGCACCAGCACGTCCATGTCCACTTCGGACACGGCGAGGTCGGCGAGCAGCACCGCGGACACGTGGTGGAACGCGGCCGTGACCCTGGACTCCGGCAACAGGACCTCGGCCTGCTGAGCCGCACTGCCCTCGGTGACCGGTAGCGCGAACGGCCCCTGCTTGTCGAAGCCGAGCGGGTTGACGCAGTCGATGACGATCTTCCCGGCCAACTGGTCCCGCAGGCTCTGCAGCAGATCCCCGTGCCCGTCCCACGGCACCGCGACGAGCACGATGTCCGAGTCGGCCGCGCAGTCGGAGTTGTCCGCACCCCGCACGTCGCCGCCGGCGACATCGACGATCTCCTTGGCCGCCAGCTCGGCCCGCTCGGCGCTGCGGGAGCCGATGATCACCTTGAGGCCCGCCTTGGCCCAGCGGATCGCGAGGCCCTTGCCCTGGGCTCCGGTGCCGCCCAGGACGCCGACGGTGAGGTCACGAATGTCTGTCACCCGTGCATCTTCACACGGACGCCTGGGAGTGGGCTGTGCAACGTGACCTTGCGCTCGGACGGCGTTGGCTGAGGGCGTCTGCAAGTACCACCAACTTGCAGTTGGCGGTACTTGCAGACGCCATCACAGCCAGGGCGGGTCAGGCTTGCTCGAAGCGGACGCGGCGTTCGGCTGGGTCTGCCTCGGCGAGGCGGACGCGGATTCGCTCGCCTTCTGGCAAACGTTTGCCAGCGCACTTGGCCAGCACCGGCGGGTCGGACACGAAGATCTCGGCCTCGTGCTCGCTCGCCCGCAGCACGACGGCCTCGAACTCCTGCCCGACTCGTCCGGCCAGCACCCAGGCCTCGACCTGGTCCAGCGCCGCGCGGTCGACCTTGGAGGCCACCGAGTCCGAGGCGCCCATCAGCGACGGCAGCTGCGGCAGCGCCTCAGCCAGCCACCCAGGCAGCTCCTCGCCCGCAGTGACGGCCAGGCAGACCTCGGTGGCGAACCGGTCCACCAGGCGACGGAGCGGTGCGGTCACGTGTGTGTAGGGCGCGGCAACGCCTGCGTGGGTGGTCACCTCGGGCACGGTGCCGTTGAAGGCCGAGTAACCCGCGCCACGCAACAGCCGCGTGGCGTCGGTGAACAGCGCCAACGCCTCAGGCGTGGAAGCGTCCAGCCCGGACAGGAAGGCACCCGGCGACACGTCCGCGGGCCACGGCACCCTCAGGGCCGCTGCGGACTTGCGCAGAGAGGTGACCGCGTCGGCGTCCGGGTTCGGCAGCGTGCGGAGGATGCCGCAGCGGGCCTCCAGCATGATCGACGCGGCCGCCATGCCGGTCATCAGCGAGATCTCGGCGTTCCACGCGTCGACCTCGGCGCGGGGACGGGTGACGAGCTTCCAGCCGGAGCCGTTGGACTCGATCTCCTGCTCGGGCAGCTGGAGTTCGATCGCGCCGCGCTCGCGGGCCAGGGCGCGGCGCAACGGGCCGAACTCGGCCAGGGCGGCGACGGACGGGTGCGGGTTGCCGGCGTCGAAGGTCGCCTGCACCGAGGCGTAGTCGAACTGGGCCTGGGAGCGGACCAGGGCGCGGCGCACCTCCACGGAGGTGGGCACGCCGTCAGCCGAGCAGGTGAACGTCCACAGCACGGAGGGCCGCACGACGCCCGGCAGGAGTGAGGCGGCGCCCTCGGACAGCGCGGTCGGGTGCAGCGGCACGTTGCCGTCGGGCAGGTAGATGGTCTGGCCGCGCTGCCGGACCTCGGCGTCCAGGGCTCCGCCCGGCGTCACGAACGCACCGAGGTCGGCGATCGCGTAGTGCACCACGAAGCCATCGCCCGAACGAAGGACGCACAGCGCCTGGTCCAGGTCCTTCGCACCGGGCGGGTCGATCGTCACGAACGGGATGGAGGTGAGGTCGGGGCGGTCTCCGAACGAACGGGAGACCGCCGCCTCAGCCTCGGCCAGCACGGCGGCGGGGAACGCGGACCGCAGTCCGAACTCGGCACGCACGCCGTCGAAAGCCAGGTCGGCACGGCCCGTGCGGATCACCAGGGAAGACACCCGCACAGACTAAGGACTCAAGTGCTCAGTCCTCGTCGTCGCCGCGCCACTTCTTGTCCGACTCGTCGGCCGCGCGGGTTCGTTCGCGGGCGATCTCCAGTGCGTTGGCCGCGGTGGCCTCGTCCGGGTAGGGGCCCATGCGGTCGGGGCCCTTGCAGCCCTTGCCCTGTTCCACCGTCTGGTGAGTCAGGCAGTAGTACCAACCACTGCTGTCGCTCATACTCGTTCGCCTCCCAAAGGCGCCGGGAATCCCCGCGGCGGCGTCGACTGGTTGGCGTTGGCGTACTCCGAGGGGATCGGATCCAAACACGAGACCAGAACTGTGCGGTCCTCGGCGTTCTCGATCTTCCGGCCGGAACGGTCGCGGTAGACCAGCGAGCCGTCGCTGTCGATCTCCATGATGGCGCCGACCTCGGCCAGTTGTTCCTCGTCGAGGTCGGCGAGTTTCTCGTAGCGCGACGGCACCACGCGGTAGACCGGCCACTTGAGGTGGCCGTAGGTGCGGTGGAACTCGGCCATCAGGTGCGTCAGGTGCTGCTGCCACGGCAACGGCATGGCTTCTGCCAACGCGCGTGGGATGACCACGTAGTCAGCGGACACACCCGGAGCTCCAGCCGCCATGTAGTCACGCACTGGTGTGCTCGACGCGGGCGGTCCTGAAGGCCTCGGGATGGGGTCGTGGTTGAACATGCAGCGCCTCCCCGCGATCTACACGCCCGGCCGGACGGCCAGCGGCATCAACTCTTGATAATTCCAGTTGATCTTGCTGATCTTCACGACGTCACCCGTCTGGGGGGCATGGATGTACTCGTCGTTGCCGAGGTACATGCCGACGTGGTGGACCGAGCGTGGATCAGCCGTGTTGTAGGCCCAGAAGAGCAGGTCTCCGGCCTGGGCCTCGCGCACCGGCAGGTGGGCGCCGCCCTTTTCGTACTGGTCGTTCGCCACGCGCGGGATCTTCACGCCGGCCGCCCCGAACGCCTTCACGAGGATGCCCGAGCAGTCCCACGCGTCCGGGCCGTTGCCGCCCCACAGGTACGGCTCGCCCAGCTGTTCCCTGGTGAACTGGATCGCGACGCCCGCCGCGTTCGACGCCAGCAGGAACTCGCCCGCGCCCGAGCCGCAGCCGGCCGGGTCGGTGATCTGGCCCAGCTCGCCCAGCAGGAACGCCGCCATGGACTCCCAGTTGTGGTAGCGGTCCGGGAAGGCCGACCGTTCCACCGCCTGCGCGGAGTCGCCGGGCCGCTTGTTCTCCCAGTCCGGCACCTTCAGCAGCACGTCGTAGAACTTGTTGATCGCGTACGTCGGGTCGGTGACCTGGGCGGGTGTTCCCCAGCCCATCGACGGACGCATCTGGAAGATCCCGAGCGAGTCGCGGTCGCCGTAGTTCAGCGGACGCAGGCCCGACTCGGTCATGCCGGCCTGGATCGCGATCTGCCACGCGAGCGGCGGCAGCTTGCGCTCCTGGCCGATGGAGATGATGCGGGCCACGATGTTGCGCTGCTCGTCGTTGAGGCGCGACGCGTCGTGCCGGCCCTTGTCGCCGCCGCCCGCGTCCCACGGCCCGATGGACGCGTTGCAGCCCATCCGCAGGTAGTTCGCCCCGGCAGCGGGGTTCGTGGAGTTGCTGACGACCTGGGTCACGCCCGAGGTCGCCACGGCGATCACGACCACCATGCCGATCGCACCGACCAGCAGCATCCATCGCATGGGTCAGTCCGCCTTCGTGTAGCCGTTGACCCGCCACTCGTTGCTGGGCGAGAGCTTGATCAACGTGATGACGACCTTGCCGACATCAGTTCCCACCTGGAAGTCCGCCGACGACACGGTCGACCGCTTCGGCGCCACCTTCTCGGTGATCTTGTCCGGCACGTTCTTGGGGTCGATCGTCGCCATCTGCGCGAGGAACTCCTCCGTCGTGTAAGGACGGAGTTGCGCGAGCCACTTGGTGACGTCGTTGTCGGGCGGCGGCTTGATCCAGTTCTCGGCCCACAGCTCCGCGACGAGCTGCGCGTCGGCCGCGGGAGGGGCGGCCGAGGCGGCGTTCGTGGGCGGCGGCTGCTTGGTCGGCAGCGAGACGCCGCTGGACGGCAGCTGCCCCACCTGGGTGCCTCCCGCCGACGTCGAGGGCTGACCGGCGGCCGTCGGATCGGAGGGCTTGCGGTCGAGCACCTTCGGGATGATCACGCCGAGCGCGACGACCAGCACCACGAAGATGATGATCGACGCGGCCAGGTGCCGCGGGGAGCGCAGCGGCCATCCCCACAGCCTGCGGTAGACCGCGGCACGGCCGCGGTTGGTCCGGATCGGCACCTACGCCTCCCTTCAGTTGTCCCTGACTTCGAAACCGCGTGACGGTCGGTAGATCACGTGCACCGGGCGCCCTGCCACCACTTCTGTCTCAGCCCTGCGCGGTTCCTGCACCGGGCCCTGATAACCGTTGGAGCTGGTCCGCGACGGCACGAGCACCGAGTCGTCGACCCGGTCCCACTGCCGGTCCGTGACGGGCGGGCTGTCCACCACACGCGACCGGGCGACCGGCAACGCCGCCGGGCCCGATCCCGAAGGCAGCGCACCCGCGCGCACGCCGTAGCCGTCGCCACCGCTGACGATCTGACCGGGCTGGGAGTCGCGGTCGAGGCGCTGAGCCGTCGCCATGACCGGGCTGGAGGCCTCCGGGCGCACCCGGCCGCGGCCGCGCTGCGGCACCTGTTCGCCGTCGATGTCGTTCTCCCGCACCGAATCCCAGAACTCGTCCTGCGGGGTGGGGCCGGTCTGCTTCTTCCTGCCCATCATCTTCGACAGGACGCCGCCGCTCATCGGCAGGACGTTGCCCGCCGAGCCGACCGACATCTCGACCATCTGCCACATGCGGCGCAACGGTTTGCCGATGACGAAGCACACGAGTGTCAGCATCAGGCCGAGCAACGTCCTGGTGAGCAACGAAAGCCCGGTCGCGTTGAAGATCGCCTGCAGCAGCAACGCGTGGACACCCGCGAGGACCGCGAGCACCAGCACGTTGAACACCGTCACGGCGGCCGCCCGCGCGACCTTGCGCAGCAGGTCGTGGTGGATCAGCGCGACCAGGCCGATGAGCGGTCCGGCCAGCGTGAGGATGCGCAGCAGCAGCTGAGCCAGCAGCACCGCGGCCTTGGCGAACAACTGGAACAGCGAGAACGCGATGGACTGCAGCAGCGCCAGGAAACCCGCGCCGGTGCGGCTGCCGTCGGTGCCGTCGAAGTAGCCCTTCGACGTGCCGAGCTGGCCTTCCAGCGCCTTCCACTCGGCCTTCTTCGCCGTCAGCGCCGCCTGGTCCGCGTCCTTGTGCTCCGCGATCTCCGCCGTCGTCCACGCCTGGGCCTTGAGGATGCGCGGGCCGAACTCGGCTGCCTGCGGTGCTTCCGGTGTGCCGAACGCACCGCGCAGCCAGCTCTGGTAGACGACCGCGTCGTGCAGTTTCGTTGGTAGTACGTGAAGTGTGCCTTGTTCTTCAGGGGCCTCGATGAACCCCGCCTGTATCTCCGACGTCTTGGAGACCAGCGTGTTGTCGAGGAGGTTGTAGAACTGCGGCAAGGCCAATGTGGACGTTGCCAGCCACATCGCCGCCAACGCCCAGAGCCCGCGTCTGGAGATCGTGGCGAAGTCGCCCGTCCAGATCTGCCGGAACATCAGGATCGCGAGTATCAGCGCGACCAGTCCGAACCAGCGCAGGTAGACGTTGTCGTAGACCTTCTGCACGCCGTTCTTCACGGCGTCGTCCAGCGGGACGAGCAGACCGCGGCCCATCACCGTGTAGTGCAACGCGTTCGTGGCACCGACGATGTTCTTGCCGATGCTGAAGAGCTCGTTGCCCGCCCACGTGTCGAGCGTGGCGCTGGCGTTCGGGATGGTGCAGCTGGCCTGGTAGTAGTGCCAGACCATGCCCGCGTAGCCGTATTCGAGGTACGGCGAGCCCGGCAGGCCGTTGCCGACGGGCGGGTCGAGCGCGCCGACCATGCCCGCGCCGGGACGTTCGGGGTTCGGCGGGTCGCCACACGCCTGGGCGTTCGCCGCCGGAGCGCCGATCACCACCTGCAGCGCGAGGATGACCGAGACCGCGAGAACGGATCGCGATCGGGCTGACGTGCGCAGCGCGAACCGCCGCCTCGCCCAGAGCAAGGCGGCGATCGCGAGCACGATCGTCAGCGCCGTCATGCGGCGCCGTCCCGGTGGCGGTTGGGGCCGTCACCGTGGCCCACCAAGTGGGCCTCTTCCTCCGTCAGTCCTAGTTCCATGTCCGCCGCCAGTTCGTCGTCGATCTCGTCGGGCACGTAGGCGGGCGGCTGGGCGGCCGCGTTCTCGTCCGTCGGCACGAGGTCGGTGCGGTCGCGTTTCGCGTCCGGCGTCGTGTCGAGGGCGTTGCGCAGGTGTTCGAGGTGCGGGCCGCTGAAGTCGATGCGGATCCGCTCCACGCCACCGGCGCCGTCGCCGAAGATGAACTGCCGCGGCGCGCGGTCGCGTTCGGTCGCGTTGCGGTCGCCACCGGGGCGGCGGCCGAGCGACGCGATGACCTGCTCGTAGCCGGCCCCGATCGGAACCTTGAGCAGCCGCAACGCATCCGCCTGCGCGGAGTCGTCGTCGAGCCGGCCGACGAAGACCGAGTCGAGCAGCGTCACGAAGCCCTGGATCTTCAGGAAGTCGGCGGGGATCTGCGACGAGAGCAGCACGCGGACGTTCCACTTTCGCGAGTCACGCGCGAAGCGGTTCATCAGCACGCGACCGGTCGGGACCTCCGAGAGGAAGAACGCCTCGTCGATCCAGACGCCCTTGCGCTGGTCCTTCGGCTTCTCGTAGATCGAGCGCTGGGTGAGCCACGCGGCGAGGTTCAGCATCTCGACGCCGAGCGACTCGGCGTCCGTCCAGTGCTCGCGGCCGACGCCGTCCTTCGGCAGGTTCAGGCCCGCCATCGTCAGGACGGTGAGGCGGTCGTCGCGCACCTCGTTGTACGGGTCGTCGTTCTCCTCGGGGATCAGCAACGACATGCGCTCGCGCATCTCGTCGAGGAAGTCCGCGACGACGACGGCGTGCTCGTGGTGCTCGGACGCGTCCCGGCGCAGCGCCTCGAAGACGAGACCGGGGTGGGCGTCGAAGCGGCCACCGACCGTGCGGACCGCGCGCAGCAACACGATGCGCGTCTGGGGCAGGCGTGCGACCTCGTACGGCAGCAGACCCGTGAGCACGTCCAGCACCAGACGACGGCGGGTCGCCGCGGCCAGTGCCTTCTCCCGGCGCCAGGCGCGTTCCGGGTCGTCCTCGTCGAGGAAGTGCTCGATCATCGGCTCGGCGACCACCCGGTACGGGTTGAGGATGCCGGGCTGGGCGTTGAGCAGGTTGATCGGCCGCGCGTACGGCCGCAGCTCCGGCAGGTCGCACAGGGCGGAGAGCGGTCCGGACGGGTCGAGCAACGTCCAGTGCGCGCCGGCCCGCAGCGTCTTGTAGACCATGCCGCCGCCGAGGAACGACTTGCCGGCACCCAGACCCGCGACCATCGCCGTCAGACCGGAGGCGTCCCGGAGTTCCTGCGCCATCCACGGATCCCACGCGACCGGGCGGCGGGTGGCCGTGACGGTCTCGCCGAGCAGGATCCCGCGGCGGTCACCGACCTCGGCCGTCGCGGTCGGGACAGCGGACGCGGCCCACAACACGCTGCCGCGACGCAGGTACGCGCCGTTCGACAGCGGCTCGCCGGGGATGAACTCGCGGGCGATCGCGTACTGGGCCTCGGGATGGTCGATCGAGACCTTCGGCTTGTACAGCTCCAGCAGCGACTGGGCGAGCCGCAGCGCCTCGCGCTCGGTCGGGCCGCTGACCGCCAACCGCCACCAGCTGCGCACCCGGGTGCCCAGCGCGGTGAAGCCCGACGTCATCTCGTCGTCGATCTCCAGCACGCGACCGGCCTGGCGGGCCAGCGACTGCGGCGGTTCGAGCTCGTGTTCGTCGGTGTAGTGGCGGACCTGCGAGCGCACCTTGCTCATCTGCCGCGACAGCTCACCCGAGACTTCCTCGGGCTTGCGCACGTAGATGCGGGCGGACCACTCCACCGAGGCCGGCAGCCGGTCGGCGCGTTGCACCCACGGGTCGTCGACCTCGGGGATCTGCAGGCCGTGCATCAGCCCGACGGTGAGCACCGCGACGTGCCGTTTGATGCCCGCGTTCGAGCCGGTGCGGCCGCGCACGGTCACCGTCGGCGAGTAGGGCTCCTGGTGGAAGTCCGCGGCGTCGGTGAAGGACGCCAGGTCCTCCGGTTCCCACGCGGCACCGGGTACGGCGGGCAGGTTGCGCGGCGCGGGCAGGCCCAGCGAGCACGACCTGTGCATCAGCCAGGACATCTCCTCGGCCGTCGCGGGACGGCCTTCGAGCCCCGCGGAGCCGATGACCTGGTCGAGGTGCTCGACCTCGGAGTCCAGCGCCACCAGTTCGGCGTCGACGGCGTCCGGGAAGACCTTGCGCAGCACGGGAGCGGCGCGTTCGACGGCGCGGTCCATCATGTTGCGGGTCTGCACCTGGACGCCCAGGTAGACCTCTTTCTCCGCCATCGAGCGGCCCATCAGCTGCTGCTGCTCGCCGATCATGTAGTCGTCGAACGACAGCGTGCCGGGGGTGTCCGGCAGGCGCTTGACGGCGTTGTGCACGTGCGCCTCGGCCCACATGCGGATCGGGTACGGCCGCGTGGTGACCCGCAGGTGCATCCAGCGGCCCTGCAGCTCGGCGTACTGGCCCGCGATCGCGGCGATCAGGTCCTGGCGCTGCGAGTCGCTGCGGAACGACCAGCGCTGCGGCGCGAGCCGGTACCAGGCGTAGACCTCCTGGCCGGTGCGCAGCAGGTGGCCGTCGATGCTGCGCGCGGCGATCGACGGGGTGTAGCTGGGCACGGCCTGCTCGCCGGGCAGGCGACGGCCGCGCTGGGAGTATGCCGCCCTCTCGCGCTCGCGCGGGTCCGCTGCGGCGTGCTGGGCGATGTGCTGGGCGGAGCGACGGTCACGGTCTCGCCGGCGTCCGAACACCGCGAACCTCCTTCTTACGGCTGGCTGACGTCCGGCGGTGCTGGGCCTGCTGTCTCGCCCGTTGTTTCTTGCTCAACTTGGGACGAGGCCGCTGCGGACTGACCCGGATCCGGGCGGCACTGGCCGCTCCGCCGGTACTCGCCGTGCGCTCTCGAGGTGCGGTGAGCTCGCGGACCCACATCGACATGACAGCCGTGAGGGGCCGTTCATGGCTGATCCGCTGGGTGATGAAGCGAGTGAGGATGATCGTCGCGACGAGGGCCCACGCGGTCGAGAAGAACCCGAACCCGATGCCCATCTGCCGCTCGATCGTGAGTACGACGAGGAAAACGACGATCCCGACGCCCCACGCGACGTATCGCGCGCGCCAGGGGAAGGTCGCTTTGGGCGGGCCGAGCCAGACGGCGTCGACCCGGTAGACCTCGTCGTCAGTGCGGACCCGCAACGTGTCAGCCTCCGACGAACAGGCCGGCGAGCCACTTGCCGATGTTCGCCCCCGCGTCGGTCGTGACCGCGAGGCCGATGATGGCCAGGGCGACGATCACACCACCGAGGCGGCGCATGACACCCGCGTTGTCACCTTTGCCACCTCCCAGCCAGAGAAGGAGGAGCGCGACGGTGAGCAGGAGCAGCGGAACGATGTTGTTCAGGATCCAGTCACGGACGTTGCTTGTGCCCGGCACCGTCGGTTGCTGCTGAGCAAGTGTCACCAGGTCCATGGCGGTCATTTGGTACTCCAGAGTGCGCTCGGGCTTGCGCTACGAGTAGAACACGAGTTCGTCACGACGTGTGAAGCTGTTGGAGCGGGCGGTAGATCATCTGGCCGTTCCCCCTGGGAGGAATTACGTCTAATCTGGCCGACACATCATCACTGAGGAGACGTCAGTGGGGAACACCAGGACCAAGATTCTCTCCGTCGCTGGCAAGGTTCACCCGACTGCGAACGCCCTGGTCACACACAGTGCGTGCGCTCTAAACACGCGCACGTGTCCACTCATGTGAACGCCCTGATCGGCCGGTTCGCGACCCCTTTGACTGGCACTGCGGGTGCGCTCCGAAGCGACGACTCCGAGGAGATTCGCCCATGCTCGAACCTGACCTCGTGCCGGACGGAAGTGTGGACGGAATCACAGCCTCCCCTAGTGCTCCAGGCGTGATCGAGCCTACCGGGGAGCCTCCACAATCCACGCGCCGGGTCCAGCGGACGATCAACTTCGACAGGTCCGTGCTCGAGCGCGCGCGTGCGGCGGCCACGTACCTGGCGTCCTACGAGCCTCAGGCCGGGGTGCGGTCGCTGGCCGACATCGTGAATCCGGCGGTGCTGGCTTATGTGACGGAGTTGGAGGAGCTCTACAACGGGGGGCAGCCGTTCCGGCCCGTGTTGCGGATGCCTTCGGGGCGCCCTGCCAACCGCTGAGTCTTCACGCCGACGGCCGCGCGAGCGATCGGTACCTCACGAACTGGGTGACGTAGACCGCCAACAGGCCCAGGTCCACGGTGAGGACCACCTCGCGCTTGAAGACGTGCCACCCCACGTACCCGTCGAACCTTTCGGCCTTCGAGTCACCCAGGACCGAGTCCAGATCAGCTTTGCGTTCGGCCGTGCGGCCGCCCTCAGACTCCATGCCCCCAGCTTGGCGACCGGCCTGCCCTCGTCACCAGGCAGTTTTGGGGCAACAGCTCACCGCCGCGCCCCTGATCGGGGTCGCGGCGGTGGCTGTCCTGCTCGCTTCACTCGGGATGGTGCGGTTGAGGGTGCGCGACCTGGGTCAGCTGGCGCCGGAGATCCGCCAGAAGTAGCCGGTCGAGGCGAGGTCGGCGCCGACCGCGCCCTTGCCCCAGAAGTAGTCGTTGAAGTTGCCCAGGCCACCGGTGGCGGGCTGGTAGACGCCCATGGTCGCCCAGCGGACCGAGGCGGGCTGGGTGTCGATGCTGGCCTGCGCCCACGCGTCGCGGACCTTCATCGGGTTGTTCCACCACAGGAACGGCGAGCGCCACATGTAGTGACCGAACTTGCCCCCGTGGTTGGCGGAGTTGTAGCTGACGGTCGTGAAGCTGTTGATCTGGTGCAGGCCGCGGAAGGCCTGGCCCCAGCGCTGCGCCCAGCTCTGGCCGCCGGTGCTGTCCTCGAGGATCAGGCAGGTGAACAGGCTCATCCACTCGACGTCGTTCTGGCCCCAGCGCGCCTCGGTGTTGGCGAGCTTGGTGTCGTTGTGGCTGGAGCAGCCGGTGAAGTAGAAGCCGGTGCCGGAGCCGTGGCCCTGCCAGTAGGTGAGGTCGACGTCGTCGGCCCAGTTGGTGTCGTCACCACCGGCGAACATCGGGTCCTTGAAGTCGCTCTCCCACGCGTTGCCGTCGAGCCAGCTGAAGTCGCGGGTGATGCCGTGGTTGCTCGCCTCGGTGTTGAAGGTGCCGATGTTGGCGGCGGTGTTGGGCAGGCCGGAGCAGACTCCGGTGCCCTCGCTGCCGACCTGGGTGCCGGCGGCCTGCATCTTGAACTGGAAGTCCGGGCGGGGCTCCTGGCCCGGCCCCGGCAGCGGCATCTCGGCGCCGACGACCGCGGGCAGGGTGATGGCCTGCGGGGCGCCACCGTCGGCGGTGCGGCCGGAGCAGCGGAACGACGGCTCGATCCTGTCGGCCTTGGCCTCCAGCGGCGGGGCGACGTAGACGTAGCCGACCTCCGGCTTCACCTCGGCGCCCAGGTACTTCTGGCACAGCTTGGCGCCGTACGCGAGGTCGTTCACCTTGGCGGTGCCGGCCTTTTCGTAGGTGCTGGCCGCGTGGCTGACGGCCGTGACACCTTGCGCGTCGAACGAGACGCGCACGTTCGCGCCCTCACCCTCCAGCGGGATGCCGCCGAGCTGGAACGTGTAGGACACCGACGTGTCGAGGTTCGCCGTGAGTGCGTTGCGGCCGTTGGGGTCGGACAGCTCGAACGTCGTGTACTGCGCGGAAGGCGTTGCGTTCTCGGGCAGCACACCCGCGGCCCTCAGGCCTTCCTGGGCGCGCTTGGCCGCTTCCTCGACCGGGATGGTCTTGATGCGCTTGATCGCCTCGGTGTCGAGCGCGGTCTGCGCGGTCGCGTTGCCGTCCTCGTCCGGCCTGCCCTGTCCTTTGTCGACGGTCGGCAGGTACTGGTAGCGCTGCTCGTCCGCGAAGGACACGGCGCCGTACTCGGATCTTTGGACGTCTTTGAGGCCGAACGCCCGTTGCAGCTGCTGCGCCTGTTCCTGATCGAGACCGGAGCTCGTCACCCCGTAGACGGGGAGCTCCGTGGCGTCGGCGGTCGCGACTCCGACCGCTCCGGCGGTGACCAGGCTGGACAGGGCCAGCACCACGGTCAGCTTGCGTTGCATGTCTCTTCCCTCCCTTGGGGACGACCGGCTGCAGGGGCCGGCCGTCTGACAGGAGGATTTGGCGTTTCGGGTCGTGATACCGAGAGTGGCCCGAAGCGAGGGCCGCACCACTCGAACGGCCGAAATTCTGTAACGCTCCTAGGGCTTGGGGGTACCTAGAGGCGGACACCTGGGTACTTGATGCCTGCTCCGGTGTTCAGCACGACGACCTCGTCATCCGCTTGGAGCCAACCGTTTTCCCTCAGCTTCCGGACGGCGCTGATCGTGGCGGCGCCTTCCGGGCAGAGGAACACGCCTTCGAGCCGGGCGCACTCCGCACGGTCCGCGGCGATCTGCCCATCGTCCACAGCTGTTGCGATGCCATTGGTTTCACTGATGGCCTTCAGGATGATGAAGTCCCCCAACGGCTTCGGCACGTTGATGCCGAACGCGCTCGTGAAGGCGTTGTCCCAGAACGTCGATTCGGCGGCACCCGCCTCGTGGGCGCGCACGATCGGGGCACACCCGGTGGACTGCACCGCGACGAGACGCGGCAGAGGTCCTTCTATCCAGCCGAGTTCGCGCATCTCGTGGAGCGCCTTGTGAATCCCGATCAGGCCGACCCCGCCACCGGTCGGGTAGACGATCACGTCGGGAACGCGCCAGCCGAGCTGTTCGACGATCTCGTAGCCCATCGTCTTCTTGCCCTCGATGCGATAGGGCTCTTTGAGCGTTGAAGCGTCGAAGAGATCGACGTCCTTGATGGCTCGGGCCGCGTCAGCGATCGTGCCCGGCACGATCCGCAGTTCGGCGCCGCTCGCCTCGACCTCCTCACGGGTGATCAGCGGGGCGTCCTCCGGCATCGCGATGACGCTGCGCATTCCGGCGCGCGCCGCGTACAGGGCCCAAGCGGCGCCCGCGTTGCCGTTGGTCGGCATCTTGATGCCCTCGATGCCCAGCTCCTTCGCCCGCGCCACCCCGACGGCGGCGCCGCGCGCCTTGAACGAGCCGGTCGGGATGAGCGACTCGTCCTTCATGAGGATGGTCGCGTCCAGTGCCCGGCTCAGCGCGGGCAACGGCACGAGCGGGGTCATGCCCTCGCCGAGGCTGAACGCGGGATCGGGATCGCGGACCGGCAGGACGTCCCGGTAGCGCCACAGCGAGTTCTCGCTGGTGGGCTTGCGGACGTGGGTGAGGTCGTAGCGGGCGAGCAGCGGCGACGCGCACTCGATGCAGAGGTTCTGCGGCTGGTCGGCGTCGTGGCGCAGACCGCAGCGAGCACATTCCAGATGGGAGAGCACGCGTCCATCAATACATGAACCACTCGTTCTGATTACACCCGAACGGGCTAGCGCATTTGGCCATTCGGATGCGAGCATCGTGGTCCCTGCTCAAGCCCCTTTGAGGAGAGACATGCGACGACTCACCGTCAAAGCCCTGTTCGCAGCTGTCCTGATCGCCGCCGCACTCCCTGCTCCTGCCATCGCCGACACCCAGACCAGTAGCTACATCGTGCTGCTGAAAGACGGCGTTGGTGTGCAGAGCGTGACCAATCTGGCGGGCGTCACCGTCGAGAACCTGTACGAGTCGGCCGTGCGTGGTTACTCAGCGCGCATGACCCCTGCCACCGCCGCGCGTCTGGCCCGCGACTCGCGGATCGCGCTGGTGCAACCAGACGGCGTGGCCTCGATCGCCGCGCAGACCCTGCCTACCGGTGTCGACCGCGTCGATGCCGAGAAGAGCCCGACCGCCAAGATCAACGGCACCGACGAGCGGGTGAACGTGGACGTCGCCGTGATCGACACCGGCGTCGACCTCGACCACCCGGACCTCAACGTCAACACGGCGGGAGCGAAGAACTGCTCCACCGGCCGCAGCGCTGACGACGGCAACGGCCACGGCACCCACGTCGCCGGCACCATCGGCGCGCTCGACAACGGGAACGGGGTCGTCGGCGTCGCCCCCGGCGCCCGCATCTGGCCGGTCCGCGTGCTGAACAACCAGGGCAGCGGCTCGTTCTCGGCCATCATCTGCGGCATCGACTACGTCACCGCGCACGCGAACGAGATCGAGGTCGCGAACATGAGCCTCGGCGGTTCCGGCAGCGACAGCGCCTGCGGATCCAACAAGGACGCGATGCACGAGGCGATCTGCCGTTCGGTGTCCGCCGGCGTGACCTACGTCGTGGCCGCGGGCAACAGCGCGGCGAACTCGTCGACCTTCGTGCCGGCCACCTACGAGGAGGTCATCACGGTCAGCGCACTGGCCGACTTCAACGGCCGGCCGGGCGGCGGCGCCGCGTCGACGTGCCGCGCGGACGTCGACGACACCTTCGCCGACTTCTCCAACTACGGCGCGGACGTGGACGTCATCGCGCCCGGCGTGTGCATCCTGTCGACCTGGAAGGGCGGCGGCTACAACACGATCTCGGGCACGTCCATGGCCAGCCCGCACGTCGCGGGTGCGGCGGCGCTGTACAAGTCGACCCACCCGAGCGCGTCTCCGTCGGCCGTGAAGTCCGCACTGCAGTCGGCGGGAACCACCGACTGGACCTCCTCGACCGACCCCGACGGCACGCACGAGCGGCTGCTGAACGTCGCGACGTTCTGATCGTCCTGACCACACAACGGTGCCCTGGGCGGATCTCCGCCCGGGGCACCGTCCTTTACGGAGCTACGAACCGATCTCTTTCCTGATCGCGGCGTACAGCGCGGGATCAAGCCGTTCGACGATCGGCAGGTAGTCCGGCACGTCGAGGTTCTCCAGCACGTACACGCGCAAGCCGTACCTGGTGTCCTCCCACGGAAGTGGCTCCAGCTCCCACGCCTCGCGAACGACCCGCAGCAGCCGGGACACCCACTCCTCGTCCATCGGGTCGGCGTCGAGCGCCGGCTGGATCAGCGGGTACCACAACACGTCGCGAGCGGTGTCCATCGGCTGGACGGGCTGCAGCTCCCGGTCGAGCTCGATCGCCTCCTCGACCTCGGCCGCGATCCGTTCCGCGAAGAACGGACGGGACTCCGGCAGGTTCATCCAGAGGAAGTCGCCGAGGAGCCCGATGCTCCACTGCATCTTCCACGGTGGTGACGGTTGCTCTGGCACGAACCTCCCCCTCACGCCGTTCCGCAGTTCGGATCGGCCATGCACTGCTGCATGCGCATGTAGTCGCCCACGAACCCCGGTGAGTGCAACCACCGCAAGGCGGACAAGCTGCTGTCCGAACTGGGCTGGCGGCTGCGCGTGATTCCCGCCGCGCTGTCGAACATGAACGGCTTCGGCATCACGAACACCGGCGGCGCATCCGGGTTGTCGAAGAACCCGATCACCCCGTCCGGCAGCGCCCGCGCCGTCACACCCGCCAGATCCAGCGTGAACCGGTACGTCGCGTCCTTCGGCGCCTTCGCGAGAACGATGTTCTCCTTCAACGCCTCGCCCGTGACCTGGTAGACCAGATCCGCGCCGTCGAACGCGCCGGGGTAGGTGACGGTGCTCTTCTCGACCTTCGGCTTCGCGGTCCTGGCCGCGCCGTCGATGCCGAGCCCGATCCGCCTGCCGGCCGCCTCGAAGCGCGCCAGCTTGTCCGTCGACTCACCGAACAGGCTCGTGAAACCGTTGGTGTCGTTGAGGAATCGGTAGCCGTCACGCGGTGTCTCGCGGACCGTGGCGTCGATGTCCTTCCAGCGGCCCTGCGCGTCCTTGAAGACCGTCGGACGCGGCGAGACCTCGGCCTCGACCTGACCGTCCGACATCTGGAACAACCGCACCGACGGCGTGCGCCGCTCGGTCAGCTCCCGCACTCGCTTCGGCGGCTCCTGCCGAGGCCTCGGCGCCGCCTCCGCTCTACCGCCGAACCACCCGGCGATCGACTGCCACCAACCCGAAACGCCCAGGTCAGGAAGCTTGCCGGGGCCGTTGATCCCCGGTCCGGCCGGAACGCCGACCAGAGCGAGAACGGTCAGCGAAAAGAGCACCAGAAGTTTTTTGGGCAGGCTGAATCCACGCGACGGCACGAGAACCCCAGTCCTCGGACGCCGGCGGCCGTCACCCCGCAGTGATCGACAATCCGCACAGCGTCACGCGGAGAGGGACGCTAATTGACGAACAATTCGCCGCACAGGGCTGAACGGAGCAATCGCAGCCGCCAACTCTCCCACCGCACACGTGCGATCAGGGTGGGCCGAACGAGGCAACGGGTGAAGGCGGATGAGCCGGCATGTAAGCCGGATCCTGTTCATGGGACTAGGTCCCACTTGGCGGCCATCCATCTGGGCCTGCCGTTGCCGACAGGCTCTAGCGGCCTACCCGTGAGCATCGGGCGGGCAGCCCTCGAACGCTCACGCAGGCACCTTCCCTCGCGGTCCGGTGCCCTCTTGGCCTTGCTCCGGGTGGGGTTTACCTAGCCGCCCCAGTCACCTGGGGCGCTGGTGGTCTCTTACACCACCGTTTCACCCTTACCTCGACAAGCGAGGCGGTCTGCTTTCTGTGGCACTGTCCCGAGGGTCACCCCTGGTTGCCGTTAACAACCACCCTGCCCTGTGGAGTCCGGACTTTCCTCGACAGTCTCCTGCCGCGGCCGCCCTGCCGACTCATCCGCACTCGTCAGGATATCCCAGCGGCTGGGACTGGTTGTTCACCGGCCTGGACGTTGGTTCACTCGGTGCCATCACAAGCCGTCGCTACGGAGTGGCCTGCCATGTCCGATCTGATGATCATCTCCGGTGCGCCGTCCCACTCCGCGCCGACCGGTGTCGTGGTTTCCCACGTGTCCGAGGCCTTGCGGGCTGCGGGACACCACGTGTCGTTGCTCGACGTGCGCGCGTTGCCGACGTTGTCGCTGCTGACCGAAGACCTGCGTGACCCGGAGATCGCCGCCGCGGTGAGCAGTGTGCTCTCGGCCGACGGCATCGTGATCGCCTCGCCCGTGTACCGCGCCGCGTACAGCGGTCTCGTGAAGGCGTTGCTCGACCTGTTGCCGAAGAAGGCGTTGCGCGGACGTGCGGTGCTGCCGCTCGCGACGGGCGGCAGCCAGGGCTTCCTGGTGGCGATGGACTACGCGCTGCACCCGTTGCTCGCCGCCAAGGGCGCGGACCAGGTGGTGCGCGGGGAGTTCGTGCTGGACCAGAACGTGGGCTCACCCGCCGCTGCCGCCGCCCTGGAAGCAGCGGCCGACCGGTTCACGAGTGCTTTGACGCCGCGACTGCGGAAGGTCAGCTGATCGCGGTCACCCGAGGTGCGAGGTGTCGTTGACCAGCTTCACCGACGCGTGCCCGTCCGGGTAGAACTCGGCGATCGACACACCGGTCAGATCGAGGTGCATCCGGAACAGGAACTGCGGCCCGACGTCCAGCGCCTGGCGGAGCAGCGTCTTGATCGGCGTGACGTGACTCACCAGCACGAGCGTCTTGCCGCCGTACCGGGCGATGATCTCCGCCCGCGCCTTCCGCACCCTGGCGTTGACCTCGTCGAAGCTCTCACCACCAGGCGGTTTGACGGACGTGTCGCCCAGCCACCGCCGGTGGATCTCCGGGTCCTGCCGCGCAGCCTCCGCGAACGTCAGCCCTTCCCACGAGCCGAAGTCGGTCTCGATGAGCCCCTGGTGCGTGACGACCTCGAGCCCGATCCTGTCGGCGAGCTTCTGCGCGGTCTGCGCCGCCCGCTGCAACGGCGAGGAGATGATCCCGTCGACACCGCCCACTTTGGACAGACGCTGGGCGGCCTTCTCGGCCTGCTCCAACCCGAGCTCCGTGAGCGCGTGGTCACCCCGCCCCGAGTAACGACGGTCGACCGACAACCTGGTCTGCCCGTGCCTCAGCAGGATCAACCGCGTGGGCTCGCCCGCGGCGCCACTCCAGTGCGGCTGCTTGGCGCCTTCCTGGGTCGGCTCGGCTTTCTCCTCGGGCTTCTCCTCGGCGTCCATCGCCTCGTTGGCGAGCCGGTCGGCCTGCCGGTTGCGCTCCCGCGGAATCCACTCGTACGTGACCTTCTGGAAGTCCCGCGCCAGGGCCTGCGCCTCTTTGGCGAGCGGCTGCATCGACGGATGCTTGATCTTCCAGCGCCCGGACATCTGCTCGACGACGAGCTTCGAGTCCATCCGCACGTCCACGGTCTCGGCCCCGAGCTCCCGAGCAGCCAGGAGCCCCGCGATCAGGCCCTGGTACTCGGCGACGTTGTTGGTCGCCACCCCCAGGAAACCCTTGCGTTCGGCCACCGTCTCGCCGCTGAGCTTGTCCCGGACTACCGCGCCGTACGCAGCCGGTCCCGGGTTGCCCCGCGACCCGCCGTCGGCCTCGACGATGACCTTCACGGCCCGATCGTAGCCCCGCGCTCAGGGCCCTCGAACCGTCCTGTATTCTTCTCCCATCAGTCTGGGTGGCGGAATGGCAGACGCGCTAGCTTGAGGTGCTAGTGCCCGTAAGGGCGTGGGGGTTCAAGTCCCCCCTCGGACACGAGCGTTATTCACCCCCACGGGGTTGATGGAGACATCAGCTAC
Source organism: Lentzea miocenica (assembly GCF_033949945.1). NCBI lineage: Bacteria > Bacillati > Actinomycetota > Actinomycetes > Pseudonocardiales > Pseudonocardiaceae > Lentzea > Lentzea miocenica. The sequence continues at coordinate 5,457 of NZ_JAXAVW010000053.1, read as the reverse complement.
GTGGGGGTTTTGCTTGTACCGAACTTGCAGGTCTATCGCCTCGTACAGCTCTTCCAGTCTCGTCGGCGCGCTGCCTCTCAGTGCCGCGCTGACGTCTCCTATCAAGTCGATCGCCGCGTAGATCTCGGCAACGTCCACCTCCACCGGTGCTGGGACGTTGTCCAGGGCCGCTCGTGACACGAGCCGTTCCGCTTGTGCCTCGTTGATCGCCTCGACCAGCGCCGCAGGGTCCACGCCAGCGATGATGGCGTTCTGAAATCTGGTCAGCTTGGCTTCTGCCTCAGCGAGCCGCTTCTTCGCAGCGTCACGACCGATCTGTATGACCGGCTCTTGCGAGTCCATCAACGCGGCAACGGTCCGGTCGCGGTTCTTCCGATCGAAGACATGTCCCAACCAGCCATTCACCGCGTCCTGAAGAGCGTCCTCTCTCAAATAGACCGCGCCAGGATGCGACGTGAGCACTGGCGATCCCGGAGCCAACGTGCGCGCAGGACACCGGTAATACATCGCCTTCTTACGCGGGCTGCCCTCCATCTTCCGACCGCAGATGTCGCACCGGATACGACCGCGGAACAGGTAGCGGTGTTTCAGCGCACGCCCAGACCGTTCCGTCTTCCGCGCGCTCCGCAAGCTGCCCTTCGACTTCCGCAGAAGCTGCGCAGCCGTGAAGTCCTCAATCTCCACGATCTTCGGGTGCGCAGGATTACGCGACCGGACCACTCGATCCGGGCTGGCCTTCCGGAACCGCACCACGTGACCAGCCGACACGTCGTCAGGGTCGAGCAGCGTCTCGAACTTCGTAGAGCGACCGAAGAACGCATAGCCGGTGTAACGAGGGTTCTCCACGATCGCCCGCACAGTGCCGCCCTGCCAACCATCGCCGGGCCGATGCTTGTTCTGATCCGGCCGGCGCGCGGACGGGCACAGAATCCGGTCACGGTTGAGCCCGTTGGCAATGGCCCGATCACCCATGCCGCTCAAGTACTCGGCAAAGATGCGCTGGACGACCCATGCGGACTCGTCATCGATCGCGAGCACCCGCAACCGGTAACCCTCCGCTGACTTGCGCGGATTCGGATGCGGACCGCCGTCTACCGTCACGTACCCGTACGGCGCTCGGCCGCCCTGGTGACGTCCCTCGTTGAGCACCTGCGTATCCATCGCGGCCCGAACACGCGCCTGCACGTGCTGACGCTCGGACTCGCTCATGCCACCGAGCACGCTCATCAGCATCTTGTGCGACGGATTCCGCGGGTTGTACTTCCCACCCAACTCCGGCACCCACAGGTCAACGCCGTACGCCTCGAACCGAGGAGCGATCAACGAGAACTGGTTGCCGAACCAGCACCTCGTCCCCTCCCCCACCACAACGGCGTTCCAACCACGGTGCGGGTTCTTCAGGGCCGCCAGCAGCCGCGAAGCCTCGTCCCGCCGCTCCCACGGCACGGATCGCGACTTGCCGATGTCGAAGAACTCCTCAACGATCCGTCCGCCCAACGGCCCGACGAACTTGTCCGCGTTGCCGAACTGCCAGCCGCGCGACGTCTCAGGGTCCTGATTGTCCTCAGTTGAGCATCGGCCGTAGCCCGCTACCGGACCGATGCCGTCTTCCACTACTTCGCTGACCTCGATGCCCCACAGGTCATCAAGCGTCGCCCACGGGTCCCGGCTGATTTCAACAGTCATCGCACCTCCCTCCCGAAGACCCGTTCAGGGCCTCCGCCTCGCTCAGCTCGAACAGGATGTCTAGCAGTATGCGGCTTACTCGCCTGGTGAGAACAGGTAGCTCCACCGGAAGGTTGACCTTCAGCTCTCCTCGTTCCGGATCGTCACCGGTCATAGCTGGTCCACGCCCGGCAGGCCAGACGAGCCGATTTCAACAATCGCAGCTCGGATGTCCGCCGTCAGGTAGCCCCGGACACGGCGCGTGCCCTCGTCCTCTTGGACGTACTGCCTCGTAGGCCGACAACCAAGGTCGCCCATGTCCTTCCCGAACGTCGTCGGCTCGACGTCCAGCGCCTCCACCAGCTCGGCCGTAGGCACGAACTCCCGCTCGTCCAGTCCGTCGCCGAGGTAGTCCACGACCGCCGACAACGGCTCTGGCAGCTCGATGTCGTCGCGACTCGGACCACCGATCGCCTGTATAAGGTCCGCGCGATGGAGCAACGGCACGTCACATCCGGCAGCCTGACCGGTCAACGTGCCTTCGACCTCGCGGAGCGCACGGCCTCGTTCGCAGATCGCCCGCCAGTCCTCGTTGGGCATGTAGAACGTCCGCACGGTCAGCGCGAGCACATCGGCGCCAGCCTGCGTCTCTCCGTCCGGCCGCAGGATGCCGACGCCCTTGTGCGACGGAAGCAATCGGCTGCTGTCGTACCCGCGGGTGTTCATCTGCTCTCCGAGCACGATGTTGCTGTCCCGCCAGTCCATGACCCGCAACGCGAACCGCGACCCGAGTACCGCCCGCAACTTCGACGGAATCGTGTTGCTGTCCGGCCGCTGCGTAGCGAGCACCAAGACCAGGCCAGCTGCCGGTGCCTTCTTCGCGAGCCACGTCAGCAGCTCGCCAATCTGCTCCCCTGCCGTGAGCTTCTTCCCTTGCACCACAACAGGAGTGCGATCCTCCAGTGCAATGTGGACCTCGTCGACGATCAACGCTGTGATCGGCATGTCCAGCGACGGATCACGCGACATCGCCGGAGTCACCTTCGACTCGGGACATGTGACATCGTCAAGGTCCTGCATCCGCCGATAGCGCCGCTGAACGTCCGCAACCAACTCAACGAGCCAGTCCAGAAACTCCAACACGTGCTCGCTGTCGTCACCAGCCATGAACCGGTGCGCAACCTGCTCCGACGCCTGCCAGTCCTTCCCGTTCTTGAAGTCGGCGACGTACAGCCGCGCGTACGGATCGAGAATCAGCCCTGCCGCAGCCAGCCGCTCGGCCATTGTCTTGCCCTGCCGAGGAATCGCACCGATGAGGACCGACGTCCACACCAACGGCAGGTCGATCCGCCGTCCACGCGCATCGGTACCGAAGGGCACCGGCCGCCACGCGTCCCAACGCTCGACCGCGAGCAACGGCGTTCCGATCGGCGGTGAGGCGTACGGATCCTCATCGGCAACCCACATCGCCACGCGTCCGGCATGACCGCCATTGCCGCGCACGCGCTCAACACTCAGCTGGATCTCGTCCACCGCCAGCGCCGACGCCAGGTCCTCCCGGTGCTTCACGACGTCGGCCGCCTTGCGCGTGGCAGGCAGATCCACCGTGATCGCCCAGCCGGCACCTTGCCGAGACGCGCGCTCGACCAACCGCAGCGACTCGTCCTTCCCGATCAGCTTGGCGTCCCGGAACGCGTCGACCAGCACCTGAGAGTCCATCGTCCACGTCAGCGTGCGCGGTCCGGCGAGCACTGACTTCCGACCTGGTGAGCCGTCCTTCGCTCGTCCAACGATCGCCAGCACAGCCGCACCGACGCCTCCAACGCTCCACAACACCAAGTCGCCGTAGAGCACCCAAGCCACGGTGATCACCGCACCACTAGCGAGCAGCACAGTCCCGGTGACCTTCCACCGGAACAAGGTCAACGCGCGGATCTCAACGAACTTGTCGGCCAGCTTCTCCGACTGCTCGGCAGCGTCGCGGTAGTCCCGCACTCGAACCCAGTTCCGCCAGCCACGCGCCGCAACCACCAGACCGCGACCGACAGCACTCGCACACCGGAGTGGAGCCCGAAGCATCCAAGCGAGCGCATCCTTCGCCGCGAGCTTCAACGCCTCCCGAGACTTCAGCGCCGGAGGCACCACCCGCGAGTAGCGCCAAGTGGTCTCGACCCGCCGCACGAGCGCCGCACGCTCGTCGACCAGCTCACCTTCCAAGACCTGCTCGGCAGGCACCAGTTCGCCGTTCACGGCTGGTTCCCGTTCAACGCCGCAGCGAGCTTCGAGGACAACCCGCGCGAGCACCCCGTGACCTCACGGACCCAAGCCGGCGAGACCTTGGCGCTCGACTTCCGAGCCTTGCGAGCCACCGCCAGGTACTCCGCGAACGACGTCCGCGGAGCGGGTGCCACGGCCTCCGCAGCAGTCCCAAGCTTGTCCCGCAACTCCGTCACGGCCTCAGCAGCGACGAACACGACGAGCGGCGGCACCGAGTGCAACACCACGAGCGCCGCGGACCCGGCCACGAACGCACTCCAGGTGTTCATGACGTACGTGGCCCCGAGCGTGAACCACTTGGCGGCTCGCACCCATCCACCGAGCCGTACTCCGCGCCGAGCTGTCACCTGCTCGGCACGGAGGATCGCCAGCAGCACCAGCGACACCATCGGGTCCAACAGCCACGCCGCAAACCAGGCGAGCGACCACACGGCCGCACCGGCCGCCGCGAACTGCTGAACGTTGGTCATCGTGAACGCGAGCCCGAGCAGAATCCCGGTCCAGCACAACCGGTCCACCTGCACAGCAACTCGCTCGATCGGCTCACTCACTTCCGATCACCACCACGGCCACGAGGCTCGTACGTGGTTACTGTGAGCGCCTTCGTCAGCGTGTACGAGGCGAGCAACGCCGGCACCCCAAGCACCGCGAACAACAGCCAGCCGTTCCCGCCGTGCGTCACGACCACCCACTGAACGATCACGATCAACACGGCGTTCACGACCACGCGCCCACCGAGCGACATCAGCCGAACGCTTGTCCGCGCCGCGTTCGCCGCGGCCTTCGCCCGACGAGAGCCAGCCCGCCAGACCAACACCAGAACCAAGAGCACACCGACCGCAGCCAGCACCTGCGTAGGCGTGATGCTGATGGCGTTCATGAACGCGGCCCCCTCTCGGCCCGTTCACCGCGCTGAAGCCAGTGCCCATGCACCTCGCGCCGCTCGTCCTCCGGCAGCGCACCCCACACCCCGACCGTCTCAGCGCCGGCCGTGCGCAACTCCAGCTCCAAGCACTCGTCCCGCACGGGACACCCGGAACACTGCCGCTCGGCCAACTCCCGATCGGTCAGTTCCTCGTCCGCCCACGGCGGTTCGTCCGTGAACGCCCACATGCACAGCCCGTCGCTCTGAACGACGTCGGTCAACTCATCGGTCGGCACCCATCGCAAGTGGTCCAGCGACCAGGCGATCCCGACCAGCCGCAGATCAGTCATGAAGCACCCCCGGCTCCGAAAGCACTCGCCGAAGCGAGCTACCGAGGACGACGAGACGGCCGTACTGGCGCTCAGCCGTCAGCACGCCGAGCCGGATAGCCCGGAACACGGCGGACTGGCTGACACCGAGCACCCAAGCGGTCTCGCGGATGGAGTGAACAGAAGACACAGAAGTACGCATAGGAATAGGCCCTTCAAAGAGCGAGCTGATGATTTCAGCTCTAATTGATTGATTTCAGCGCATACGAAGGTGCGCTTGATCGCGCACAGCGCCGAATGCGCCGTGTCACGTCACCAATG
>NZ_JAXAVW010000052.1:0-47458 GCF_033949945.1 Lentzea miocenica | reverse complement strand
ATCGAGCTGGACTCACGATTCCCGCCATGAACGTCCTGCTGGCATTCGCACTCACCGCGAGTCTCACGTCGCCGGTGCACCTGCCTCCGACTGCACCGTGCCCGGAGAACGTCCCCGCCGGCACCACCTGTTACGAGGGCCGGGACGCCAACGGCGCGTACTACACGATCGCCGTGCCGAAGAAGTGGAACAAGACTCTGGTCGTGCACTCGCACGGCGGACCCGACCTGGGCGAGCCCACGCCCGAGCGCACGCGTGACGACCTGAACCGCTGGGCCGTCATGGTCAAGGAGGGCTACGCGTGGGCAGGCACCTCCTACCGGCGCGGTGGCTACGGCACGCGGATGGCGGCAGAGGACACCGACAACCTGCGCAAGATGGTCAGCGCGATGCTGAAGCCGCACAAGGTCTACATCCACGGACAGTCGTGGGGCGGCAACGTCGCGGCCAAGACCATCGAGCTGTACAAGGGTTATGACGCGGCGCTGCTCACCAGCGGCGTCCTGGCCGGCGGCTCGCGCGGCTACGACTACCGCGTCGACCTGCGCGTGGTCTACCAGTACTACTGCGGCAACCACCCGCGGCCGTCCGAGGTGCAGTACCCGCTGTGGCAGGGCCTGCGCGCGGGCTCGACGATGACGACCGCCGGGCTGCGCAGCCGCATCGAGGAATGTCTCGGCGTCGCGGGCAGCCGCACGCCCGAGCAGCAGCAGAAGCTCAACGACATCCTCACGGTCACCAAGATTCCCGAGGAGACGCTGAACTCGCACCTGAACTTCGCGACGTTCACGTTCCGCGACATCGTGCACCTCCGGCCGGGCGACAGGAACCCGTTCAGCAACACCGGTGTCGTCTACAAGGGTTCGCACGACGACAAGGCGCTGAACGCCGGCGTCGAACGCTTCGCCGCGGACCCGGCGGCCCGCGCCGAGCTGGCGTACGACAGCGACCTGACCGGGAAGATCGACATTCCGGTGCTGTCCGTGCACGCGATCGGTGACCCGACAGCGTTCGTGGAGCACGAGTCGGCCTATCGCGACGTCGTGACGAAGGCCGGGCGCTGGTACAACCTCGTGCAGACCTTCACGACCGAGGCGACGCACTCCGCGTTCAGCGACTCCGAATACGCCGCGGCCATGCAGTCGCTGGCGGCGTGGGAGAAGCGCGGGCTGCGTTCGAACCCCTTCCTGATCGCGGCCTCTTGTCCCAGCCACGACCAGAAGTACGGCACGGGTTGCTTCTACGACCCTTGGTACCAGCCGAAGTCCTACGAGTCCCGGGTCGCACCCCGCACGTAACCCAGTGCTTGACCTCCAGTTTGGTCGAGGTACCAGGATCTCGACCATGACGCTCGCACAGGACACCACAGCCCAGGACACCGCCGACATCGAGGCGCTCGTCGCCACCGTTCAGCACGCCCAGCAGAACGAACTGCCGGAGGAGTTCATCGGACTCTTCCGGCAGGACGCGATCTGGACGACCGCGCACGGCAAGCGGTTGACCGGGCGGGACGAGATCGCCTCCTTCACGCGTCAGGTCCTGCCTGGCGCGGGGAAGGAGGCGCTCGCCGCCTACGAGGTGTCGCACGTGTTGTTCATCCGGCCCGACGTGGCCGCGGTGAAGATCCGACAGCGCCGGGTCACGCCTGATGGCGAGTACCTGGAGCTTGCCGAGGGTTCGCCGCTCTACGTCGTGTCCAAAGAGGACGACGGGTGGAGGATCGTGGCCGGGCAGAACACCATCGTGCTCTAACGGCCCTGCAGCGACTTCACCTTGTCGCCGAAGGTCCAGTTCTTCGAGCCGTCCCAGTTGATCGACCAGGTCATCAGGCCCTTGAGCTGACCACCGAAGCTGTTCCAGGCCTGCCCCACCAGCGAGGGGTTCATGTAGCCGCCACCCGCGCCCGGCTGGGCGGGGAGGCCGGGAACCTGCTTGTCGTAGGGAACCTTGATGGTGGTGCCCTGCACGACGAGGCCCTTGTTCAGGCACTGGGTCTGGGCCACGAAGCCCTGCACGGTCCCGGCTTGGTAGCTGTCGCCCGCGCAGCCGTACATGGAACCGTTGTAGTACTGCATGTTCAGCCACCAGAGGCGGCCGTTGTCCGCGTACTTCTTGACGATCGGCAGGTACGCGCCCCAGATGGAGCCGTACACGATGCTGCCGCCGGTCACGTAGGCGGTTTCCGGGGCCATGGTCAGCCCGAAGCCCGCGGGCATGGCGGCCAGCACGCCGTCGATGATGCGAATGAGGTTGGCCTGCGATGCCGACAACTGGTTGATGTTGCCGCTGCCGACCAGTCCGGTCTCGATGTCGATGTCAATGCCGTCGAAGTTGTACTTCTTCAGGATCGGCACAACGGTGGCGACAAACCGGTTGGCCACAGCAGTGGAACTCAGGTCGATGCCCGCCGCCGCGCCACCGATCGACAACAGAATCGTGGCGCCCGCCGCCTTCGCCGCACACATCTCGGCGGGCGTGGCGACCTTGACGCCGACGTCCATACCGTCCTCCCACAGCACCGTGCCGTCGGAGCGGATCACGGGAAACGCCGCGTTGAGCACGTTGTAGCCGTGCTGCTTGATGCGGCTGTCGGTGATCGGGGTCCAGCCGAACGGCGGGTGGACCCCGTTCGACGCGCCGTCCCAGTTCTCCCAGTACCCGTGCAGGACCTTGCCGGCTGGGCGGGGTTTGAGCGCACACGTGTCGGCCGCCTGTGCGGTGGACGGGACGAGCACCGTGCTCAAGAGTAGAAGCAGGGCTGTCAGTGCCCTCAGCAACAAACGGGCAGACATTCGCTCACCTTTCGTGTGCAGGCGGCGACCCTTTGTCATTGAAGCACGAAATGGTCCAGACCTCTACTGGCGGGCTGGCCAGGTTGGAGGGGCCGGACTTGGTCGTGGGAAGAGGAGGAGTCCCAGGGGGTTCAGGGCCTCGGTGTGGGGTGGTGCTTGGGGTTGGAAGCTCTCGGGTGTGGTGTGGCGACACGCTTGTCCGGGCGGGCAGGACCGGGCGGGGCAGGGCGGACCGGGCGGGGCAGGGCAGGCAGGACCCAGACGGGGGCGGCAAGGCCGAGGCGGTCGGGCAAGGCTGGACCGAGCGGGCAGGCCAGCGGCCGGGCGGAGCAGACCAGGGCAGGGCGCTGTTGGCCGCGGCGGTGCCAGCGACCCAGGGTGGACCTGGGCGAGGCTGACCAAAAAAGACCCGGAAGAGCGCGGGCCGGGTCGACCAGAGAGCCGGAACCGAGTTTGCCAAGCCGGGCCGGGCTGGGCTCGACGGGCTGGGCTCGACGGGCTGGGCTCGACGGGCTGGGCTCGACGGGCCGGGCTCGACGGGCCGGGCTCGACGGGCCGGGCTCGACGGGCCGGGCTCGACGGGCCGGGCTCGACGGGCCGGGCTCGACGGGCCGGGCTCGACGGGCCGGGAGGGCAAGCCAGGCGGGCAGGCCAGGCGGGCAGGCCGGGCGGACAGGCCGGGCGGACAGGCCGGGCAGGCAGGCTGGGTGGGCGCGGCAGGCTGGGCGGGCCAGGCCATGCCGTGGCAGGCCAAGCCGGGGCAGACAGGGCGAGGCGTGGCAGGGCGGGGCCGACTCGGCTGGCCAGGCGGAGCGGGCTGGGTAGGTGTTGTTGCCACCTGCGGGTGGTGTGGCCGCGGTGGGAGAGCGTTCATTGGCGCTCGCGCACTGCGGCCACACCGCTTTGCTTCCCCGCAAGGGCTGGTCTGCGTGGGTTTGGCTGGGGTCAGGCGGCTTTGAGGGACCAGAGGGTTTGTTCGGAGAGCTGCCACAGAGTGGCTGCTGCTTCTGGGTCTTGGGCGTAGGGGGCTACGCCTGAGAGGACGCCGCCGGTGTTGGGCAGGGCCTCGTTGCAGTCCTCGAAGTACTTGCCGGACAAGCCTTCCAGGAGCGGTGAGGTGGCCACTACGAGGGTTGTGGCGGCGCCTTGTTCTGGGGTTTTGACGCGGCGTTTGGTGGCGGCGCCGCTCAGGCGGATGCGTTCTTGGAGTTCGGCTTGGGTCAGGTGGCGTTGGAGGTTGGTGGCGATGCTGCCGGGCATCAGGGCGTTCATGGTGATGCCTTCGGAGGCCCAGCGGTGGCCTGCTTCGACGCCGAAGAGGATGTTGGCGGTTTTGGATTGGCCGTAGGCCTGCCAGCGGTCGTATTCGCGGCGCTGGTAGTGGAGGTCTTCGAACACTACTTCGCCCATGAGGTGGGCGGAGGAGCTCACGTTCACCACGCGGGCGCCCTCGGCGCGGAGTGAGTTGAAGAGGCCGGCGGTGAGGGTGAAGTGGCCGAAGTGGTTGGTGGCGAACTGGAGTTCCCAGCCCTCCGGGGTGCGCGTCAGCGGGGTGGCCATCACGCCGGCGTTGTTGATCAGGAGGTGTAGCGGGCCGTCCCAGTTGCGGGCGAAGGCTTTCACCGAGGGCTGGGAGGCCAGGTCCAGGTGGGCTACCGAGATGTTCTTGTTGCCGGTGGAGGCCATCAGGGACGACGCCACGCGTTGGCCGGCGTCGATGTCGCGGGCGGCGATGGTCACCTCGGCGCCGGCGGTGGCCAGGGCGCGGACGGTTTCCACGCCGATGCCCGAGGCGCCGCCGGTGACGATGGCGCGGCGGCCGGAGAGGTCGATGCCTTCTACTGCTTCGAGGGCGGTCGTGTTGAAGCCGAAGCCAGTGGTGATCATGCCTGCACCTTCAGTGTTTCCTCGGAGACCTTCCACAGCTGGGCAGCCGCTTCGGGGTCGATCGCGTAGGCAGCGAGGCCGTTGGACGCGCCGGGGGTGTTCGGCAGGGCCTCGTCGCAGTCTTCGAAGTAGAGGCCCGAACGGCCTTCGACCAGCGGCGACACGGCCAGCACCAGCGTGGTGGCCGCGCCCTGCTCCGGCGTCTTGAGCTGCAGCGGCTTGTCGCCGCCGCGGAGACGGATGCGTTCGGCCAGTTCCTCTGGCGTGATGTGGCGTTGCAGGGCCGTCAGGATGCCGCCGGGCATCAGGGCATTCATCGTGATGCCTTCGGAGGTCCAGCGCTTGCCCGCCTCGACGCCGAACAGGATGTTCGCGGTCTTGGACTGGCCGTACGCCTGCCAGCGGTCGTACTCGCGGCGCTCGAAGTGGATGTCGTCGAACACCACCGGGCTGGACAGGTGACCGGCCGAGCTGACGTTCACGACGCGCGCGCCCTCGGCGCGCAGCGAGTCGAACAGGCCCAGCGTCAGCGTGAAGTGACCGAAGTGGTTCGTGGCGAACTGGAGCTCCCAGCCCTCGGCCGTGCGGGTCAGCGGGGTGGCCATGACACCCGCGTTGTTGATCAGCAGGTGCAGCGGGCCGTCCCAGGAGCGGGCGAACTCCTTCACCGAGTCCTGCGAGGTCAGCTCCAACGGAGCGACGAGAACGTTCTTGTTGCCCGTGGCGGCGGACACCTCGGCGGCGACCTGCTCGCCCGCCTCGACGTTCCGCGCCGCGATGGTGACCTCGGCGCCCGCGGCGGCCAGTGCCCGCACGGTCTCGACGCCGATGCCGGACGCCCCACCGGTGACCACGGCGCGACGGCCCGAGAGGTCGACGCCCTCGACGACCTCGAGAGCGGTGCTCCCGAAACCGAACGGGGTGGTGATGCGCTCGCTCATCTCAAATCCCCAACCTGTGTCGTACACTGAAACGGAGGTTCCTCCGGTTCGAGTTCCACAGTAAACGGAGGATCCTCCGTTTGGCAAGTGGGATGACCGCAGTGCAAGTGACCCGGTGGAGTGAAGAAGTGCGTGCTGACGCTGTCCGCAACCGCGGGTTGCTCGTCGAGGTGGCGCTCGACGCGTTCACCCACGAGAAGGACGTGACGCTCGGCGCCATCGCCAAGAAGGCGGGCGTCGGGATCGGCACGCTGTACCGGCACTTCCCCACGCGTGAGGCGCTGATCGAGGCGGTCTACCGCACCGAGCTGGAGAAGCTCTGCGACGCGGCCCCCGAGCTGCTCGAGACCCACGGGCCCGAAGCGGCGCTGCGCGAGTGGATGGACCGCTTCATCGCCTACGCCGCCACGAAACGCGACCTCAAGGAGGCACTGCAGGCCGTGATCGCGGCGGGCATCAACCCGTTCGAGCACAGCCGCGCGAAGATGACCGAGGCGGTCGCCACCCTGCTCGCCCCGCTGGGCGCGCGGACGAAGCCGATGGACCTGATGGCGTTGCTGATCGGCGTCGCCCAGAACGGCGACCCGGATCAGGCGAAGCGGATGCTCGACCTGATCATGGACGGCGTCCTGCACGGCGCTGCTGCTCGAAGCGCTCCACCAGCGCCGGCACCTCGTTGAGCAGGAACGTGTAGAAGTCGCGCATGTAGGTGAGCCGGTCGTACGCGGGCCCGGACCCGACCGCGTCGACCCCTCGCTCGACCGCCGACAGGACGTCGTCGAGGATCGAGTGCTGGCGCGAGTACAGCGTGGTCCAGGCGTTGTCGCGCATCCGGAAGTGCTCGCGCCTGCTGCCGGCCACGAAACTCCGCTCGATCAGGCCCATCTGCGCGACCATCTTGATCGCGCCGGACACCGACCCCGCGCTCACACCCAGCTCGTCGGCAAGATCGCCCGCGGTCAGCGACTCCTTGTCAGCGAACAAGAACGCCGCGAGAGTGCGCGACGCCATCCGCTGCATCCCGGCGCCGACGAGCGCGAGCGCGAGGCTCTCGGCCGCATCCCTGCGTGCTGTCTCGCTCGTCACAATGTTCCTGTCTTCAGAAATTTCTGAACGTTCGCTAGCCTCAATCCTAGGGGGAAGGGGCTGGTCATGGCCACAGCACTCGTCGTCGGCGCCGGGATCGCGGGCCTCGCGACCGCACTCCGGCTGAGCCGCAGCACGTGGGAAGTCGTCATGCTCGACCACGGCACGCACCCGAATCCCGTGCCGCTCAAGGGCCCTGACCTGCACGCCGCGAAACGACTCGCCGCCCTGCCCTACCCGCTGCACTACGAGACCAGGCACAGCAAAGTCACCGCGCTGCACCCGGACCGGTTCGGCGTCACCGTCGCGTTCAACGACCACGACGACGAGTGGTTCGACATCGTCGTGTGCGCCCAACCGTGCTGCGAGGCCGAACGATTACCCGGCCTGCGTCTCGAATCCTGGTCCCGCGACCACGTGGCGCTGCTCTACCGCGCCGTCCGGGACACCGGCATCCCGCTGTGCGCGGCCGAGCTGCTCGCCGACGCGTTCGACATCCATCTCGACGACCACGACGCTTTCGCTTGGTGGGAAACCACTCTGAAGCCGCACACTGTTAGGCGGGCCTTTACCCGCGTTCGGTAAGCCTGCTGCTCATGACCACGTTACGGAGACGTACCTTCATCGTGGGCGGCCTCGCGGGAGCGAGCGCCGGAGTCCTCAGCCCCAGCACCGCCAGCGCCATCGGCTACCCCTTCACCCTCGGCGTGGCGTCCGGCGAACCCGCCGCGGACGGGTTCGTGATCTGGACCCGCCTCGCCCCCAACCCCCTCAACGGTGACGGTCTCGGCGGCATGCCGAACACCAACACCGCCGTCGAATGGCAGATCGCCACCGACGAACGCTTCACCGCCATCGTCCGCACCGGCACGTTCACGACCCAGCAGGCGAGCGCGCACTCCGTCCACGTCACCCTCACCGGCCTCGAACCCGGCCGCGAGCACTGGTACCGCTTCCGCACCGGCGGCCACATCTCCCCCGCCGGCCGCGCCCTCACCGCACCGGCCGTCGGCACCTCCCCAGAACTGAGCATGCTCTTCGCCTCGTGCTCGCACTTCGAGGAGGGCTACTTCACGGCCTACCGCCGGATGGCGGAGGAACACCCCGACCTGATCCTGCACCTCGGCGACTACATCTACGAAGGCGCCGCCACCACCACGAAGGTCCGCCAGTTCGCACCCGCCACCGAGATCAGCACGCTGGCCAACTACCGGGTCCGGCACGCCCAGTACAAGACCGACCCGGACCTTCAGGCCGCCCACGCCACCGCGCCCTGGCTCGTGGTCTGGGACGACCACGAGGTCGAGAACAACTACGCCAACCTGATCCGCAACGACACGAACCCGGCCGGTGACTTCAAGGCCCGCCGCGCGGCCGCCTACAAGGCCTACTACGAGCACATGCCGCTCAGAAGCGCCCAGGCCCCCACCGCGGAGAACATGTTGCTGCACCGCAGGGTTCGCTGGGGCAGCCTCGCCACGTTCCACATGCTCGACACCCGCCAGTACCGCAACGACCAGGCGTGCGGCGACGGCACGAAGGTCTGCCCGGCAGCCGACGACCCCGCGCGCACCCTCACCGGCACCTCGCAGGAGACGTGGCTGATCGACGGTCTCCGGCAGAAGCTCGGCACGTGGGACTTCCTGGGCCAGCAGGTGTTCTTCGCCCAACGGCTCGCCGCGGCGGACGGATCGAAGAGCATGGACGCGTGGGACGGCTACACCGCCAACCGCACGCGCCTGCAGAACGCCTGGGACACCAACGGCAACAAGGGCACGGTCGTGCTCACCGGCGACGTGCACCGCAGCTGGGCCGCGAACCTCATGCAGAGCTACCAGTCGCAGAACCGGATCATCGGCACCGAGCTCGTCACGACGTCGATCACGTCCGGCGGTGACGGCAACGCGGCCGACAACAGCCTCAACCCGACGCTGAACCCGCACGTCAAGTACTTCAAGAACCTGCGCGGGTACGTGAAGACCCGCACCACCTCCACCGAGATGCGGGTCGACTTCCGCGCCGTCGACAAGGTCACCGTCCGCGACTACCCGGTGAAGACCGTCGGCAGCTACGTCGTCGAGGCGAACAACCCCGGATTGCAGGCGCCGTGAAAACCCTTCTGATCGCGAGCCTCCTGCTGGCGCCCGCTCCCATGACGTGGTCCACGGTCAACACCGACTCGACCGGCGACCAGGACAACGCGTCCGTCTCGGCCACCCGCAACGGCTACACGGCCGTCGTGTGGGAGGACGACCGCGACACCGCCACCCCCGAGGACCCGATCCACTCCGACGTCTGGATCCGGCTCTACAAAGAAGGAACGTCGCTCTACGAGAAGAAGCTGAGCACCGGCGGCACCGGGAACTGGCGCCACTGGCAACCGGACGTGTCGCTGCACGAGGACGGCAGCGCGGTCGTCGTGTGGTCGGAAGACCCGGACGGCAACGGTTTCTACAACATCGCGGTCCGTTCGGTCAGCGTCGCGGGCACCGTCTCTGGCTCCGGCACGGCCAACGCGAGCGCGGACGGCCAGCAGTACTTCCCCAGCGTCGCGGCGGATCCGGACACCGGTGGCTTCGCGGTGACGTGGGAGGACAAGCAGGGCACGAACCCGCCCACCGTGCGGGTGAGCGGGTTCGCGTCGATCAGCTCCAAGACCTACGAGGCCCAGGTCAACAACGCCGGCGGCACCCACGCGAAGCCGCAGGCGGCGATGGGCGCGGCAGGCAACGCGATCGTGGTGTGGGAGGCGGACGCGAACATCGCCCGCAAGATCCTCACCCCGTCCGGCGGCGTGAAGCAGGCGCAGACCACGACGGGGCAGGGAAAGCGCCCCGCCGTGGCGGCCAACTTCAACGGCGACTTCGCGGTCGCGTGGGAGCAGTCCGGGGTGAAGTCGCAGTCCTTCACCGCCGCGGGTGCCGCCCGCGGCAACGCCGCGAGCACCACCGGCAGCGACCCGCAGATCGGCATCGACGACCAGCTCGGTGTCGCGGTGACCACGGCGGAGACGCAGGACGTCCACACCAGCGTCTACAACCCCGACGGCACCACCACCGGCAGGCCGCCGAGGCAGCTCACGGTCTCGAACGCCACCGGCAGGCAGGACGAGCCCGCCGTGGGCGTCGATCCGTGGGGCCGCGTCACCGTCGTCTACACGGATGACAACGACGGCAACGGGTTCGACCAGATCTACCTGGGCACGGGTCTGAGCACCCAGGCCTGGTGATTCACCCCAGGTGATCTACCCCAAGTGATCTACCTCTGATCCACGGGCCTGCGTCGCTGGTGGACGTCCAGCAGCGACGCGGGCTTCCAGAAGCCGTGCACGTCGTAGGTGTCGGTGCCGGGCGGCACGATCTCGTCGATCCGGTCCAGCACGTCGTCGGTCAGCACCAGCGAAGCGCCCTCCAGCAACGACTCCAGCTGCTCCATCGTGCGCGGCCCGGTGATCGCGGAGGTCACCGCCGGATGCGTCGTCGTGAACGCGATCGCGAGCGCCGGCAGCGACACCCCCATCTCGTCGGCGAGCTTCGCGAACGCCTCCACAGCTTCGAACTTCGCCGCGTTGCCCGGCAGCGACTCGTCGAACCGCTCCGGGCTCAGCGTCGCCCGGAACGCCTCGGCCGACGCGCCACGCCGGTGCTTGCCCGACAGGAACCCGCTGGCCAGCGGACTCCACACCAGCACGCCCATGCCGAGCCGCTGACAGGTCGGCAGCACCGACCGCTCGATCCCGCGCGCCAGCATCGAGTACGGCGGCTGCTCGGTCCGGAACCGCATCAGCCCGCGGTTCGCCGACACGTGGTGCGCCTCGACGATCTCCTCCGCCGGGAACGTCGAGCATCCGAACGCGCGGATCTTCCCGTCCCGCACCAGGTCCGTGAGCGCCGAGAGCGTCTCCTCGACGTCGGTCCGGTAGTCCGGCCGGTGCACCTGGTAGAGGTCGATCCAGTCCGTGCCGAGCCTGCGCAGGCTGGCTTCGACGGCGTTCACGATGTAGCGGCGCGAGTTGCCGCTGCGGTTGCGGCCCTCCCCCAGCGGGAAGTGGAACTTCGTGGCCAGCACGACGTCGTCCCTGCGGTCCTTCAGTGCTTTGCCGACGATCTCCTCCGACTCCCCCGCCGAGTACATGTCGGCGGTGTCGACGAAGTTGATGCCGGCGTCGAGAGCGCGGTGGATGATCCGCACGCCCTCGTCGTGGTCCTTGTTGGCGACATCGCCGAACATCATGGCGCCGAGGCAGTGGTGACTGACCTCGATGCCGGTTCCCCCAAGTACGCGATAACGCATCGTCATGAGCGAAAACCTACGAACTGGAGTCGTCTCCAGGTCAAGCACCGAGCTTCCAACTTATGCTCACCGTCATGCAGTTGAGCATCGGACAGGTCGCCGAACGCACCGGGCTGAGCGTGCACGCGCTGCGGTTCTACGAGAAGGAAGGCATCCTCGCCCACCAGGTCCACAGAGGACCGGGCGGCCGCCGGGTGTACACGCAGCAGGACATCGACTGGCTGCGCATGTGCATCATGCTGAGGATGTCCGGAATGCCGGTGCCCGAGATCCGCCGCTACACCGAGCTGGTGCGCGAGGGCGACGGCAACGAGCTGCAGCGCCTGGACATCCTCAAGGAGCACCAGGAACGCGTCCGGCAGCAGATGGTCCAGCTGCAGGAATGCATGGACCTCATCACCCGCAAGGTCGGCATCTACCAGGACTACGTCAATTCGATCGCCTCGAAGGCGGTCGGCCAATAGGCTCGGGCCCATGCCCGTCGTGCTCTCGCTGAACGTCGCCCACAGGACGGTTCCGGTCGACTACGCCCAGAAGGGCATCACCGGTATCGACAAGCGCCCCGTCGACCACCCGCTGGAGGTCGTCGCGCCCGGCCCGAAGGGCAGCGCGGGCAGCGGCGTCCAGGGAGACGCGATCGGCGACCCCGACCACCACGGCGGCGACTACCAGGCCGTGTACGGCTACGCCCGCGAGGACCTCGACTTCTGGCAGGCCGAGCTGGGAGTCGACCTCCACAACGGCCAGTTCGGCGAGAACCTGACCACGCAGGGCATCGACCAGACACACGCCCTGATCGGCGAGCGGTGGCGGGTCGGCACCGCGTTGCTGGAGGTCACCGGGCCGCGCGTGCCGTGCCGGACGTTCGCCGGCCATCTCGAACAACACGGCCTGGGGCAGCGCGGCTGGGTGAAGCGGTTCACGCAGGTCAAGCGGCCCGGTGCGTACTTCCGCGTGCTGGAGGCCGGGCTGATCGCGCCCGGCGACGAGATCACCGTCGTGCACCGGCCGGACCACGACGTCACGGTCGAGATGTCCTTCCGGGCCGTGCTCACCGAGGCCGACCTCCTGCCCCGCCTGCTGGAGGCGGGAGATTCGCTGCCGCCGGAGATCATCGAACTGGTGCACAAGCGCACCGTCGTCGAGCTCGATTCCTAAAGAGCTGGAAAACGCCTGACCCAGCGCTTTTGCCACGGCGTTTCGACCGCGCGCTTGTGGTAATTCGCGCGCGTCCACGCCACGGCTTCGTCCGCCGGAACACCAGCCAGTACGGCCAGGCACGAAATGACGGTTCCGGTGCGGCCGACGCCGCCGCTGCACGCCACCTCGACGTGTTCACCGGACAGCGCGCGGGCGTGCAAGGACCGGATCAACCTGATCGCGGCGTCATGATCACGCGGCAGACGGAAGTCCGGCCAGTCGATCCAGTCGTGCGACCACGGCACGTCAACAGGCCGTGGCTGCAGGTACACCCCGTATTGCGGATGCGGCTCCACGATCTTGCCGTCCCGCAGGCCGCGGCCTGTGATCACGGCTCCGTCGGGCAGCTCAACGGTCTTCAAGAACAGTTCCCCCAAACGGTCGCATTGCGCGAACAGCGTGAAATTCTGTCATGTGTGCTTCACCGAATTCCACCATTCGTACTACGCTCGCGAACCTGCTGACTGGCGAGTCAATCATGTTCGACAGGTGGTGACCGGTGCGACGAGGCGCCAGGGATGACAAGCGGTTCACCGGCCTGACGATCCTCGCCGCCGCGACCGGTTTCGTGCTCTTCCTACCGCCTCTGCTCACCGCCGCGAACGACGGGGGCACCGTCGCGGGCGTGCCGGCGGTGGCGGCCTACCTCTTCGGCGCGTGGCTCGCCGTCATCGCGCTGGTCGCGCTGGTCGTCCGCCGGTCCGGCTGATCCGCCGTGCTCACCACGTGGTTCGTCATCGGTGTGTCCGTCACCTACCTCGGCGTGCTGTTCGCGATCGCGTTCTACGGCGACCGCCGCGCCGACGCGGGCCGCAGCATCGTCGGCCGCGGCACGATCTACGCGCTCTCCCTTGCCGTCTACGCGACGTCGTGGACCTACTACGGCAGCGTCGGGCGGGCCGCGTCGACCGGCGTCGGCTTCCTGTCGATCTACCTCGGGCCGACGATCATGCTCGCGCTCGGGTGGCTGGTGCTGCGCCGGATCATCCACATCAGCCACCGCCACCGCATCACGAGCCTCGCCGACTTCGTGTCCGCCCGCTACGGCAAGAGCGTGCGGCTGGGCGGCCTCGTGGCGGCGATCGCGGTGATCGGGGTCGTGCCGTACATCGCCCTGCAGCTCAAGGCGGTCTCCAACACGTTCGAGATCATCCGCCGCGCCCCCGAGGTCACGGAGTCGTCCGCACTGGGCCAGGTGCCGCTGCTGGAGGACACCGCGCTGTACGTGGCGCTGTTGCTGGCGGGCTTCACCATCCTCTTCGGCACCAGGCATCTCGACGCGACCGAACGCCACGAGGGCATGGTCACCGCCATCGCGTTCGAGTCGGTGGTGAAGCTGGTGGCGTTCGTCGCGGCCGGCATCACCGTGACCTGGGGCCTCTACAGCGGTTTCGGCGACCTCTTCGGTCAGGCCGCCGCGGCCGGCCACACCGCGTTGTTCACCCTCGGCGACTCGACCGGGACGTGGGTGTGGCTGAACGTGTTGTCGCTCTTCGCGATCGTGCTGCTGCCGCGGCAGTGGCAGGTGGGCGTGGTCGAGAACGTCGACGAGCGGCACGTCAAGCAGGCCATGTGGATGACGCCGCTGTACATGCTGCTGATCAGCGTGTTCGTGCTGCCGATCGCGGCGGCGGGCCTGCTGCGGTTCGGCACCGGGACCGACGCGGACACCTTCGTGCTGACCGTGCCGATGGCGGCGGGCCTGGACTCGTTGGCACTGCTGGTGTTCGTCGGCGGACTCAGCGCGGCGACCGGCATGATCATCGTCGAGACGGTGGCTTTGTCGACCATGGTGTCGAACTCGATCGTCGTGCCGATGCTGCTCCGGCGCGGCTACCGCGGCAGGCTGGCGCGGCTCATCCTGGGCACCCGCCGCCTCTCGATCGTCGCGATCCTGTTGCTCGGCTACGGGTACTTCCGCCTCGCCGGCGAAAGCGCCGCGCTGGTGTCCATGGGACTGGTGTCGTTCGCGGCGGTCGCGCAGTTCGCCCCGGCGATCATCGGCGGCCTGTACTGGAAGGGCGGCACCCGCAACGGCGTCATGACGGGCCTCGCCGGTGGATTCGCGGTGTGGACGTACACGTTGCTGCTGCCCAACTTCGCGGCCACGGGCTGGGTTCCGCGCGGGTTCCTCGACCACGGACCGTTCGGCATCGAGGCACTGCGCCCCGAACACCTGCTCGGCATCACCGGCATGGACAACATCAGCCACGGCATGTTCTGGAGCATGCTCGTCAACGTCGGCTGCTACGTCGTGGTCTCGTTGCTCGGCCGCCCACAGGCCCGCGAACAGGCGCAAGCCGTGCTGTTCGTCGACGCCCTGGACGACCCGTCACGGCCGCGCTTGTGGC
This sequence comes from Lentzea miocenica, assembly GCF_033949945.1. Lineage (NCBI taxonomy): Bacteria > Bacillati > Actinomycetota > Actinomycetes > Pseudonocardiales > Pseudonocardiaceae > Lentzea > Lentzea miocenica. Next base: position 32,908 of record NZ_JAXAVW010000052.1, on the reverse strand, counting down.
GCAGCCGGGTGCCGGTGCGGGCGCTGCACGACGTGCTCGTCCGCTCGATGGGCCACCGCGCTGCGGCGAAAGCGCTCGAGGGCGTGGACCTCGCGGTGAAGTCCGGCCAGGACGCTGACCCGGACCTCGTGCACCACGTGGAAACCGTGCTGGCCGGCGCGGTCGGTGCCGCGTCCGCGCGGATGATGCTCACCTCCGTCGCCGGCGAGGAACAGCTCGGCGTCGAGGAGGTCATGGAGATGCTCGACGAAGCCTCCCAGGTCGCCGCCCTCGAAGAACGCCACCGGCTGGCGCGCGAACTGCACGACTCGGTCTCCCAGGCGCTGTTCTCGATGACCCTGCACACCCGCGCCGTCGAACTGGCGCTGCAGAAGCAGGGCGGCGACCCCACCGGCCCGGTCGCCCGCGGCATCACCGAACTGCGCGGCCTGACCCAGGACGCACTGGCGGAGATGCGCGCCTCGCTGTTCCAGCTCCGCCCCGACGCGTTGCGCGAGGACGGCCTGGCCGAGGCGATCCGCAAGCAGTCGGCCGCGATCGCCTCCCGCGAAGGCGTCGCCATCTCGGTGGAGGCCCCCGGCTACCGGCTCCCGCTCGACGACCGCACGGAGGAAGAACTGTTCCGCGTCGTCCAGGAGGCCGTGCACAACGCGATCAAGCACGCCCGGCCGGGTCGCATCGACATCACGCTCCTGGACGACAGCGTCGATCTCCCTGGGGCAGTGGTCATCGAGGTGACCGACGACGGCACGGGCTTCGACCCGGCTACGGTCTCGTCGGGCGGCATGGGCCTGACGAGCATGCGGGAGCGGATGAGACGAATCGGTGGCGGCCTCGTCATCGACAGCACCCCGGCGGGTTCCACGACGGTCCGCGCGGTGCTGCCCCCGGCAACGGCAGGAGAGGCGCGGTGACGGCAAGGTGAGTGCACGGTGACTCCGATCCGGGTGTTCCTCGTCGACGACCACGCGGTGGTGCGCCGCGGCATGCGCGCGTTCTTCGAGATGCTGGACGACATCGAGGTCGTGGGCGAGGCGGGCGACGGCCAGGCCGCCCTCGACGACCTCGCGGCCCGCGCCACCGCGGACGACCTCCCCGACGTCGTGCTGATGGACCTGCTGATGCCCCGCCTCGACGGAATCGGCGCCACGAAGGCGATCAAGCAGCTCTACCCCGAGGTCGAGGTGGTCGCGCTGACGTCGTTCTCCGAAGCCGAACGCGTCCACGTCGCACTGGAAGCCGGTGCCGCCGGATACCTGCTGAAGGACGCCGAGGCCGACCAGGTGGGTGCGGCGGTGCGGGCGGCGATGCGCGGTCAGGTCCACCTCGATCCGGCCGTCGCCCGAACCCTGACCCGGTCCTTGGTCGCACCCCAGCGCACCGCTACCGCCCTCACCCCGCGAGAGCGCGAGATCCTGGTGCTGGTGGCGCAGGGCAAGTCGAATCGCGACATCGCCGAGACGCTGGTGATCTCCGAACGGACCGCGCGCACCCACGTCTCCAACGTGCTCAACAAGCTCGGCCTCGCCTCGCGGACCCAGGCAGCGTTGTGGGCGGTGCGCGAAGGATTGGTGACCGGGCAATGACCGCGGATCGCACGGAAACGCTTGCGGCACAACTGGCCGAGCTGCGCGCCCTCGACCTGACGGGCCTGCCGCCCAGCACACCGGTGACCGAGGCCGAGCTGACAGACCTCGAACACGCTCTTGGCGTCGCCTTGCCCACCACGTACCGGAACTTCCTTCTCCGGGTGGGCACCGGGCCGGGGCCCTACTACGGGTTGCACCGGGTGGCCGACCTCCACGTCAACGCCAAGGACCGCGGCGACACCGCCGGGTTGTTCCCGCTCACCCCTGCCGACTTCGAGGAGCACTTCGTCACGGCCAGGGCCAGGTCGATCGAGATGGACTTCGACGCGCCCGGCTGCCTGGAGATCGGCCACCAGGGGTGCAGCGACACCACCGTGCTGATCCTCACCGGAGAGCTGGCCGGCACGGTGTGCGATCAGTGGGAGAACCAGTGGGCCCCCGCCCGCACGCCGCTCGGCTCCACGAACGCACTCGAGCTCGGCCTGACGCCGACGCTCGACGAGTGGTACGGCGCCTGGCTCACCGGCCGGCTGGCGGCGCTACAGAAATAACAGCACCACCAACGGCGGGATGCCTTCTGCCGCAACGCCTCCCCACGCCTGGTTGCGCGGCCTGCTCATCGACAACTGGTCGGCGACGGCGAGCACCACGCTGCTCAGCACCATGAACCAGGACACGTAGATCACCAGCGTGCGCCCGACCAGCTCGTGTCCTGAGTGCACGGCGACGAGTCCGGCGATCAGGCCGCACGCCAGGAAGAGGTTGTAGAAGCCGACCCCGAACGCCCACAGCCGGATCGCCGGCACGTCCTCCGCGGGTTGCCGGAACACGCTGTAGTGGACGCGATGGATCAGGAACGCCTCCCACACCCACACGACGAGGTGCACCAGGGCCGCGACGGCCGCCGCGACCTGGGCCACGACGCTCACAGCGTCACCCCGTGACGGGGCAAAGCCTCCAGGCCGTTCGACGACAGGTCGCGGAAGAAGGCGCTCATCGCGTCGCCCGCCGCGAACGCCAGGAACTGGACGGACGGGGTGTGCACGGTGAACGTGTGCGAGGCGTTGGGCGGGATGGCGATCGCGTCGCCCGGCGAGAGGTCGTGGAGTTCGCCGTCGAGCAGCACGGCCATGCGTCCGTGCAGCACGTAATAGGCCTTGGGCCACGGCGTGCGGTGCGGGGGTGCGGCTTCGCCCCTGGGTGCGTCCACCTCGAACACCTCGTAGGCGCCGTCGGTGTGCTTGCCCGAGATGCGGACGGTGATCTTCGCGTCGGGCGCGGTCAGTTCCTCGCCCTCGCCTGCTGTGGTCATCATGCGGCCAGCGTCCACGCCGGGCGGACGCGGGGACATCCCGGAAAACTGGGATGCCCGGACCTCCCGATGTCGGCGCATACTGCCAACCATGTGGGAGGGTCGGGCGCTCGGCGTGCGACGCGACGTCACAGCACTCGCGGCGGCGGGACTTGACGTCGCGGAGTTGCACGCGGCGGCCATCGCGCTGGTGGACCAGGTGGTGCCCTGCGAGCTCACCTGCTGGGCGTCGATGGACCCGGACTCTGGCGCGATCAGCTCGATGACCAGTGGCGACAACCGCATCCCACCGCAGTACGAGCCGTTGCTCGCGACCTGCGAGTACACCCCGGGCGAGCCGCACACGTTCGCGGAGCTGGCGCAGCGCGGGGACACCGTGGCGCGGCTGGAGGACAAGCGGTCCACACGGCTCAACGAGATCTGGCGACCGCTGGGACTCAGTCACGAGATGCGGTCGCTGTTCCGCGCCGACGACACGTGCTGGGGCGCGGCGGGCATGGTGCGCACCAAGGACTTCAGCGAACGCGAGGCGGAGTTCATGGCGTCGGTGGCGCCCGCGCTGGGCGCCGCCACCCAGGTCGCGGCGCGCACGGCCGCGAAGAGGCCCGGTACGCCCGCGATCGTCGTGGTGGCCGGGGACGGCACCATCCGCGCCACCACCGCCTCGGCCGCGCGGTGGCGGGACGAACTGGAGGAGGTCGCGCCGGGACGGTTCGCGGTGATGCTGCGCGCGGCCGCGGCGGGAGCGCGGACGGGGACGTTCAAGGCGAGGGTCCGCGACGCGCACGGCGGCTGGATCCTGCTGGAGGCCAGCGAACTGGTGTCCGACGACGACGTCGAGACCGCGGTGACGATCAGCCGCGCCTCCGGAGCCGAGTTGATCGGGTTGCTGCTCAAGGCGTACGGGGTGACCGCACGTGAGCAGGACATCTGCCACGAGGTGCTCGCCGGGCAGCCGACGGCGGAGATCGCGGCACGGCTCGGCATCTCCCCGTACACCGTGCAGGACCATCTCAAATCGCTCTTCGCGAAGTTCACCGTCCGCAGCCGCGCGGAACTGGTCGCGAAGCTCAGCTGACGGGACTTTCGGGGGATCGTTAAGGGACCTTCGCTCTGCCAGCATGACCGCCATGTACTCCGACCGCGCCCTCGTCATCGGCGCCGGCTTCGCGGGACTGCTGGCCGCCAGGGTGTTGTCCGAGTCGTACGGGGACGTGGTCCTGGTCGAACGCGACCAGATCGCGGTCGACGCGGTGACCAAGGCGAACTCCGGCTACCGGGCCGGCGTCCCGCAGGCTCACCACCCGCACGCGCTGCTGGCGCGAGGGGCCGACGTGCTGGAAACGCTCTTCCCCCGGCTCGGCACGGAACTGGAGGACGCGGGCGCGGTCCGCGCGGATCTCGGCAGCGACTTCCTCAGCCGCGCGCCGGCAGGATGGGCGCCGCGCGACCACATCGGCCTCAGCGTCCTGTCGATGACGCGCGTGACGATCGAGCGGATCATCCGGCGCCGGGTGCTGAAGCTGCCGAACGTGTCCCTTGTGGACGGTGTCACGATCGACGGGCTGCTGCACGACCGCGGCACGGTCACCGGAGTCCAGGGCCGCCGGGACGGCGAGCCGTTCGCCGACTACGCGGACCTCGTGGTCGACGCGTCGGGACGCAACAGCAAGCTGGTGTCGTGGCTCGCCGAGCACGGCGTGCACTGCCCCGCGCCGGTGATCGTCAACGGCCACCTCGCCTACACCTCACGCCTCTACGAGGTGAACCACGACCTGAAGCTCGACTGGAAGACCGCCTACGAGATCACCTACGCACCCACCACCAAGCGCGGCGGCGCGGTCTCCTCCGTGGACGGCGGTCTGTGGTTCGTGACGCTGTTCGGCGCGGGCGGCGACGTGGCCCCGACCGACGAGGACGGCTTCCTCTCCTACGCCACGACGCTGGAGTGCCAGGACATCGCGGAGATCATCAAAACAGCCACCCCGGCCTCGAAGATCTACCGCGTCGGCAACCTGCGCAGCCGCTGGAACCGTTTCCACAAGGTGCCGGACTGGCCCCGCGGCCTGCTCGCACTCGGCGACTCCGTGGTCTCGCTCAACCCCGTCTACGGACACGGCATGACGCTCGCCGCCCTGAACGCCGCGACGTTGCAGACCCTCCTCCAGCGACACGACCTGGCCAAGGAACCGCTCACCTTCCAACGCGCGATCGCCAGGACCGCGCAGATCCCGTGGACGTCCGCGACGACCACCGACCTGGGCTGGGGAACCAAGAAGCTCCCGCCGAGCACGCGGTTGACGCAGTGGTACGCCCGGCATCTGTTCAAGGTGATCCCCGGCAACCGGCAGGTCTACCGGTCGTTCATCCGGGTCTCCCAGATGGTCGACCACCCGGCGGCGCTGTTCCGCCCCGCGGTGCTGTGGCGGGTGCTCCTGGGACGGGCCCTCAGCGGTTGGCGCCGTCGGGCCAGACAACGGTGACCGGCACACCCCGGGACCGCGCGTAGGCGACGACGTCGGCGGTCCCACCGGGACCACGCCCAGGCCGGCCGTCCCACACCGCGAGCAGCGAGTCGGACTCGTCGATCATCCGCTTCCCCGCCTCCATGTAGGCGTGCGAGTCAGGCGTGACGTACGGCAGCTGCACGACCTTGCCGGCACGAGCGAGCAGCCGGTCGAAAACGGGCCGGTAGTCCTCTGGCAACGCCTCGCGGTAGTGCGCGGCGGGCAACACCGCGACGAGCGAACCGCCCGCGTCCAGCACGGCCTGCGCGAACACGGCGTCGGCACCATCGGCCAAACACGACACACCCACCACGGTGCCGTCCTGAGCACCGTTCTCCGCCACCACGGCACGGATCATCTGGTCGACCTCTGCCTCGAGTTCGGCGGAGAGACCGCGATGTCCGGTGATGGCGAGCTGGGTCGTCATCTGTGCAGGATAAGCGGCTACCGCGGCATCATGTCCGCGGATCGGCCCACCCGTGCCGCAGCAAACACCCCGACCGTTCGCCCAGGTCCATCTCACGCGGCCAGGCAGAAGTCCGAAGGCGCGAGGTGCGCCCGCATCGAGCGCAGAGCCGAGTGGACGCGCGACTTCACCGTTCCGACCGGGATGCCCAGCACGGCGGACACCTCGTCCGGGCTGCGGCCGTGCAGGTACATGTGCACGACGACCTCTCGCCGGCCAGGGGTCAGCTTCGCCATCGCCTCGGTGAGCGTGATCGAGTCGACGATCCGCGAAATCTCGCAGCGGGCGGCCGGAAGGTGGGCGAGAGCGCCGTCGCCGGCCTCCTTCGGGCGGCGGTTGCGGTGCCGGACGTGGTCGACGACCAGGTTGCGCGCGACCGTCACGAGCCACGGTCTCGCCGCTTCCGGGCGGCGCGCGAGACGCGGGGTGCGCCAGGCGCGCAGGAACGTCTCCTGCAGGATGTCCTCGGCCAGCTGCGCGTCGCCGTTCGTGAGCGTGCGCACGTACTTGTGCACCGAACGGCCGTGCATCTCGTAGATGTCCGCGAGAACCCGGCTGTCCAGCGTTCCGGTGTCCAGAGTTCCGGTGTCCAGCGTTCCCGTGTCCGGTGTTCCCGCGTCGATGCTCACGATGGTCATGCCACAGAACTGTGCTCCGCGCCACACCCGTCCGAATCGGTCGGCCGACCGAACCTGCCCGCGTAGTTGCGGAACCCCTGACCAGGACCGAAGTCCGGCCCCACCTACGTCATCCGTCGCGCTCCTCGTGTGCCGCGAGCAACGCGCTCACCAACAGATCCGAGCAGCCGTCCTTCGCGAGGAACGCATAAGCCCCGGCAGCGATCGCGCTGTCCGCACACGCGTTGTCCAGACTCATTGCCACCACGGGAATCCCGTGCAGCTCGGCGAAGACCTTGAGCAGCGACAGGCCTTCCCGTTCCGTCGGCATCAGAACGTCGACGATCGCCACGCCTGGCGTGGTCTCCGCGGCGAGCCGCACGGCGGACTCGACACCGCCCGCCTCTCCGACGACCTCGAACTCCTGATGTGCCCCCAGAAACGTGCGCATGGCGCTGCGCACCCGCGGATCGTCGTCGACGATCAGCACGCGGATGGGCCCTCGCCCGTCGTTCACCATCAACGGGCCTCCTACAACCACGACGTCACCGAGAAGTACACGCCCCGGTGACGTCGTGGGTGGAGCGGCGAATGACTGCTCTCACCCGAGACGTTTGTCGCGGTTCTGTTCCACCACGGACAGGTAGTGGGTGTTCGTCATGACCCCGAGGATGTTGCCGAACGGATCGATCACCGACGCCGTCACGAACCCCTCACCCCGCACCCGCGGCTCGTCGTGCACCTGAGCACCCAGCTCCAGCAACCTGGCCAGCGTCGCGTCGAGGTCGTCCACCGCCCAGTACAGGATCTGTCCCGCGGGCTTCTCCGACGGCGTGGCCTCGAAGCGGCGGTTCACCAGCCCGAGCTCGGCCTGGTAGTCGCCGATCCGGAACTCGACGTACGCGAGCATCCCGTCCGGGGTGCTCCGCTCGAAGTAGGCGTCAACCCCGAGGAACGACGCGTACCAGGCGCGAGCCTGCTCCAGGTCGTCGGCGTAGTAGGACACGGTCGACATGCCTCGCAACATCGTGACTCCCAAATTTCTCGGTCGGTGTGATTTCAGCTTGGGCCGTAAAGTGCTCATCCAGTGAGCACTTTTGCCGGAAACCTGGAGACATGCGCGCAGACCGACTGGTCGCCACGTTGTTGCTGATGCAGGCCCGCGGCCGGGTGACCGCCGCTGAGCTGGCAGAAGAGCTGGAAGTGTCCCTGGCCACCGCCCGCCGCGACCTGGAGGCGTTGTCCTCGGCAGGGGTGCCCGTCTACCCCCAACCGGGCCGGGGCGGCGGCTGGTCGCTCATCGGCGGCGCCCGGACCGACCTCAGCGGCCTGACCTCGGCCGAGGCGCAGGCGCTGTTCCTGATCGCCGGCCCTGCCGCCTCCGTGGCACCGGAAATCAAGTCAGCACTGAGAAAACTCGTCAAGGCACTGCCGCAGACCTTCCGCGCCGAGGCACAGGCCGCGGCCGGGTCGACGATCGTCGACACCGCGGCGTGGGGCGAGGACACCAAGGACCGGCCCGTGCTGGTGTCCCTGCTGCAGGAGGCGGTGGTGAAGCAGGTCCAGGTCCGCCTGACCTACCAGAAACGAGGCGAGGCACCGAAAGGCCGCACCGTCGACCCGTGGGGACTCGTCGACAAGGACGGCACCTGGTACTTCGTCGCCGGCACGCGTGACGGCCAGCGCACGTTCCGGATCGACCGCATCATGGGCGCCACGCTGACCGGCGCACCCGCTTCCCGGCCGGCCGATTTCGAGCTGACCGGGGCCTGGGACCAGGTCGTCACGATGATGGAGGAACGCCGCTCGGAGACCGCCGCCGTGATCCTGGTGCCCGAGCGGTTCCTGAAGGTCTTCCAGCACCAGCACGGCCGTCACTGCACGGTGCTGGACACCGACGGCGACCACGCCAGAGTCGAGCTGACCGCCCCACGCCCGCTCGACATCGCCCGCAACGTCGCGGGCTGGGGCAGCCTCATCACCGTCGAGTCGCCCCAGGAAGTGCGCGAACACCTCGCGAGCATCGGCGCCGAGTTGGTCAGCCGATACCGGCGTGCTTCTCCAGCCGGTCCAGCCGAGACATGATCATCTCCAGGATCTTCGCCGCGTCCGGGGTCGCCGCCTGCTGCTTCTTGAGGTGCACGATCCCGGCGAGCGCGGTCTGCACGGCCCGGCGCGTGCCCTTGAGATCCGCCCCCAGCGACCGCAGTACCTCACCACCCGCGCCGTCCGGTTCCGCTACCAGCCCGAGCAGCAGGTGTTCGCAGCCCACGTAGTTGTGCCCCAGCGCCATCGCCTCGACCACGGCCAGCTCCAGCGCGTTCACCGCGTCCTGGGTGAACCCGGCCCCGGAAACCTCCGATGACGGGAACCGCAGCGCCCGCGGATCGATGTCGATCGCCCGCAACACGTCCAGGGCCAGGTTGCCGGCCTCGTCGACGAGGGCCCGCCCCAGCTCCGCGGTGGTCACGACGGGCGATTCGGCGGCCAGCCTGATCACCGTGCGCAGCCGCTCGGTGAGCTGGGAACCCCGTTCACCGTCGAGGTCGGCAGGAGTCAGCCCGCGAACGGACGTGATCCGTTTCACGGAGACCTCCAACGCGCGCTGACAGATCGCCGAGATCGGGATGTTGAGCTCTTTGACGGTTTCCGCCAGGTCGTCGGGCAGGTACACGTTGACTTTAGGCATAACCCCATATGTACCCCCATATAGGGTTACAGTCAACGGAGAACGCGGCAACCGTCACACTTGCGAGTGATCAGAGGGGACGGGCAACGCGTGGAGGAGAGCAGCAGGCTCATCGCGAGCCGCTACCGGTTGCGAGAGAAGGTCGGCCAGGGCGCGATGGGCGTCGTCTGGCAGGCGTACGACGAGCAACTGCATCGCGTCGTCGCGGCCAAGGAGCTGCTCGCGCTGGACGGCCTCGACGACGCCAAGATCGACCGCGCCAAAGCCAGGGCCATGCGCGAGGCACGTCTCGCCGCCCGTCTCGAGCACCCGAACGCCATCCGCGTCTACGACGTCGTGGAGGAGGACGGTCAGCCCTGGTTGATCATGGAGTACCTCCCTTCGCGCAGCCTCGCCGCCGTCATCGCCGAGCAGGGCACGCTGCCGCCGCGCGAGGTGGCGCGCATCGGTTGCTACACCGCCGCCGCACTGGCCGCCGCGCACCGCCGCGGCATCCAGCACCGCGACGTGAAGCCCGGCAACGTGCTGATCGGCGACCAGGAAGTCAAGATCACCGACTTCGGCATCTCCCGTGCCACCGACGACGGCACGGCCACCATGACCGGCACCGTCGGCACCCCCGCCTACTTCTCCCCCGAGGTCGCCCGCGGCGAGGACGCCGGTCTCCCCTCCGACGTCTACTCGCTCGGCGCCACCCTCTACACCGCCGTCGAGGGCGGTCCGCCGTTCGGCACCGCCGACAACCACATCGCGATGCTGCACCGCGTCGCCAGCGGCTCGATCATGCCGCCGGCCAACGCGGGCCCGCTGCTGGCCCCCGTGCTGTTCCGGCTGCTGTCCAACGAGCCCGAGCGCCGTCCGTCCATGCAGGAGGCCGTCCACCTGCTGGCCGCGGTGGTGAACGAGTCGCCGCAGGTCTCCGCGGCGACCGTCGTCATCCCCGCCACGGTGGAGCTGCCGGCCGAGGCGCAGCCCGCCGAGTTGTCGAAGCAGGAGGCCGGGGCGGCCGCGGCCGGGCTGGTCGCCGGTGCGGCCGCGGCAGAGGCCGCCGGGCTGACCGCACCGCCCGCGAAGCCGGAACCCGAACCCACGGCGGTCGAGCCAGAACCCGAGCCCACGCCGGAACCAGAGCCCGCACCGGCGCCTGCTCCCGTGCAGCCGGTCTACACGCCGCCGCCTCCCACTGAGCCCGCGCCCCAGCCGGAGCCCGAGGAGAACCGCCGCAAGTTCCCGCTGGTCCCGATCGCGATCGTGCTCCTCGTGCTGGCCGTGGGTGTCGGTTCGTTCCTGTTGTGGCCCAAGGGCAACAACCAGAACAACAACAACTCGTCGTCGGGCAACCCATCGGCCTCGGGCACCCCGAACACCAACCCGCCCTCCACCGGTCAGTCGCAGACCCAGCCGCAGCCGACGTCGGAAACCCCGACGCAGCCGCCGAGCACCCCGCAGAACACCCCGAGCCAGACGCAACCGCCTCCCGCTGCACCCCCGCAGACCGCCCAGCAGGCGATCGAGGCCTACTACACGATCGTCCCGGGCAACCTCGAAGCCGGTTTCGCGACCCTCACCGACAGGTTCAAGGCAGGACGCAACCAAACTTTCCAGACGTACCAAACGTTCTGGAGCCAGTACACGGCCGTCAGGGTGTCGAACCCCGTGCCACAGGGCGACAACGTCGTGACCGTGACACTGCAGTACATGCGGGGCGACAGCCTCGTCACGACCGAGACGCACACGTACACGCTCGTTCAGCAGAACGGCAAGTGGATGATCGACAACCAGGCTTAGGAATCATGGCTAGACGCGCACTCGTCACCGGAGCGTCCCGCGGCATCGGCGCCGCCATCGCCCACGCCCTCGCGGAGAGCGGCCACCAGGTCGCCGTGCACTACAGGTCCGGCGCGGACAGGGCGCGGGAAGTCGCCGAAAGCCTGCCGGGAGACGGGCACGTCACCGTCCAGGGCGACCTCGGCGCGAACCGGGCCGAGCAGATCGTCAGCGAGACCGTCGGCAAACTCGGCGGCCTCGACGTCCTGGTCAACAACGCGGGCATCTACTTCCGCCACCCGATCGCCACGACCAGCTTCGACGAGTGGCAGCAGGCCTGGCGCCGCACGATCGAGCTCAACCTGCACGGCCCGGCCGACCTCACCTGGCACGCCGTCCGGCACATGTCGAGCGGGTCCAGGATCATCAACATCGGCTCGCGCGGCGCCTACCGCGGTGAGCCCGACGCCCCCGCGTACGGCGCCGCCAAGGCCGGCCTGCACGCCATGACCCAGTCGCTGGCGCAGTCCCTTGCCCCGCAAGGCATCGCGGTCGCCGGTGTCGCGCCGGGCTTCGTGCGGACCGACATGGTCACGGACCTCCTCGCCAGCCCCGAGGGTGACGCCATCCGGGCCCAGAGCGGGTTCGACCGCGTCGCCGAACCGGAAGAGGTCGCCGCGGCCGTCGCCTGGCTCGCCACCGAGAAGGCCACCTGGGCCAGCGGAACGATCATCGACGTCAACGGGGCGTCGTACCTCCGGTAATTCCCCGAACCAGAACCGGAACCAGTTCCGGTACAGAGTTGATCTTCCAGCAACCGGTCTAGACCACTAACGTCGCGAGTGGGCGCTCGACGAAGTGGAAGGCAACCCCTGCAATGCGTTCACTCCGATCACGCCTCGGTGCAGTCGGCCTAGCGCTGGCCGCCGCCGCGGCGACGATGACTGTCATGGCACCTGCCGCGCAGGCCGCCTATCCCGCCGGGTTCAAGAGCGTCGGCTACATGCCTTCGTGGGCCGGCAACGTGAGTTCCATCCAGTACAGCAAGCTGACGCACATCAACTACTCCTTCGTGCTGCCGAACTCCAACGGCACGCTCCAGGGCGTTCCCGACCCCGGCAAGCTGCAGCAGCTGGTGAGCCTGGGCCACCAGAACGGCGTCAAGGTCTCGATCGCGGTCGGTGGCTGGAACAACGGCAACGACGACAACTTCGAGATCCTCGCGGCCAGCGCCAACGGCCGCACGACGTTCGTCAACGCGCTGATCAACCTGGTCAGCCAGTACAACCTCGACGGCGTCGACATGGACTGGGAGTACCCGGATCCGGGCGTCGAGGGCGACAACTACACGCTGCTGATGCGGCAGCTGGGCGACCAGCTGCACAGCCGCGGCAAGCTGCTCACCGCCGCGGTCGTGTCCGAAGGCGGCACGGCCAACGGCGTGCAGCCCGCGGTGTTCGGCATCGTCGACTGGCTGAACATCATGGCCTACGACGGTGGCAGCCCGCACGCGAACTACGACTGGTCGATCGCTTCCGTCAACTTCTGGAAGAACCGCGGACTGCCGGCCAGCAAGGCCGTCCTCGGTGTGCCGTTCTACAGCCGGCCGACCTACATCTCCTACCGCGACCTGGTCGCGCAGGACCCGGCCAACGCCAACCGCGACTGCTACAACGGCAACTGCTACAACGGCCTGCCGACCATCCGTCGCAAGACGACGTGGGCGCTGTCCAACGCGGGCGGCATCATGAACTGGGAGCTGTCCCAGGACACGACCGGTGCCACCAGCCTGCTCAACGCGATCTGGGAAACCGCCAACAACGGCACCCCGACCCCGCCCGGCGGCACGATCGTCGGCTACGGCGGCAAGTGCGTCGACGTGGCGGGTGCAAACGCGACCAACGGCACCGCGGTGCAGCTGTGGACCTGCAACGGGACCAACGCTCAGCAGTGGTCCCGCAACGGCAACTCCGTCCGCGCCCTGGGCAAGTGCCTGGACGCGACCGGTACCGCCAACGGCGCCGTGACCCAGCTCTGGGACTGCACCGGCGCCGGCAACCAGCAGTGGACCTCGGAGGCCAACGGCCAGCTGCGCAACACGGCGTCAGGAAGATGTCTCGACGCCACCGGCCCCAGTTCGGCCGACGGCACCAGGCTTCAGCTCTGGGACTGCGCCGCCAGCGCCAACCAGCGCTGGACGTTCAGCTGAATCGTTTGACCGCAGGAATTTCAGCCCGATGACGCAGGCGATGATCCCGGTGAGGAACACGATCTTCCACACGGAGACCGACTCCTCGCCGGTGATCATCGCCCACGCCACGGTCAGGGCCGCGCCGATCCCGACCCACACGGCGTACGCGGTGCCGACCGGAATCCGTTTCATGGCAAAAGAAAGCCCGACCATGCTCACTGTCGCGGCCAGCACGAAGAGCACATAGGACTGGTGCGACAACGCGGTCGCCCACACAGCCTCCAGCACCGCGCTGGCCAGCAGCACACCCCAGTACATCAGCTCACCGCCTTCAGGCCGGCGACGCAGCCGATCAACGCGATCAGCAGCAACGCCTTGGCCACCCCGAGCTTCTCCTCACGGCGGATGACCGCCACGAGCACCGTGAGCACGGCCCCCACGCCGACCCACACCGCGTACGCCGTGCCGACCGGGATCTCCCGCATCGCCCACGCGAGGCCGACCACGCTCAACGTCATCGTCACGGCGAACACCACCACCGGCCACGGCCGACGGAAACCCTTCGACGCCGCGAGCGCCGTGGCCCAGACGGCCTCCAGCACTCCCGACGCGACCAGCACCACCCAGTACATTGGTACGACCGTACCAGAAACGCTCGACGGCACCGCTACGATCTAGGACACATGGCACCCAGCCTGGAGAACCTGCTGGTCGTAGGCGTCGCGTCGAGCGCGCTGTTCGACCTGACCGAGTCCGACGCCGTCTTCTCGTCCGACGGCGAGCAGGCCTATCGCGCCTACCAGGAAGCCCATCTCGAAGAACCTTTCGGTGCCGGTGTCGCATTCCCGTTCATCCGCCGCCTCCTGCGACTCAACTCGCTGGGGCCGCTGGTCGAGGTGATCGTGCTGTCGCGCAACTCCCCCGACACCGGGTTGCGGATCCTCCGGTCGGCCGCCCACCACGGGCTCACGATCTCGCGGGCGATCTTCACCCAGGGGCGGGCGCCGCACGAGTACATGCCGGCGCTGAACATGTCGCTCTTCCTGTCCGCCAACGAGGACGACGTCCGGCGGGCGACGGCGGCCGGGTTGCCCGCGGGGCAGGTCCTGAAGTCTTCGTTCAGGGATGATGACGATCCGGCGTTGCGGATCGCGTTCGACTTCGACGGGGTGCTGGCCGACGACGCGTCCGAGCGGGTCTACCAGGCCGGTGGGCTGGACCGGTTCCAGGAACACGAGGCGACCAATGTGGTGACACCGCTCGATCCTGGGCCGTTGCGGGACTTCCTGGCGGGTGTCAACCGGATCCAGCGGCTGGCTGAGGATCGGATCCGGGTCTCCGTGGTGACCGCCCGGTCTGCTCCGGCGCATGAGCGGGCGATCAACAGCCTCAAGGCCTGGGGGCTGACGGTGAACGACGCGTTCTTCTTGGGTGGGTTGAGGAAGGCGCCGATTCTGGACGTGTTGAAGCCGCACATCTTCTTCGACGACCAGCGCGGGCACCTGATCCAGACAGTGCCGTGCGTGCACATCCCGTTCGGCATCACGAACGAGTGATCGAGTCGAGCCCGCTGGCCTCCAGTTCGGCGATGGTGCCGGCGTGCTCGGTGGTGTTCAGGGCGAGCATGCCCAGCTGCGGATCCCCGTCACCGCGCACGACCTCCCCGGCGAGCAGGACCTCGACGAGTCGATCCGCCGAGGACGAGGGCAGCGGCTCGTCCACCGCGACGTGCAGCATCAGGTGCTCCACGCCGGTGTTGAGCCACCGCGCCTGCGACACCCAGACCGTCCGGATCGCCGGGACCTCCGGTAGCCGCCGCGACACCGCGTCACGCAGCGCGAGAGCCAGCCGGTGCGTGGACGCGCTGAGCTGGAGCTGTTCCCCCGCGGCCCGCCGGCCTCGTTGCTGCAACGTCTGGTGCATCAGCGCGGCCGGGACACGGGCCCAGCCCTGGTAGGAGTGCAGCATCAGGGCCTCGACGCCGGTGTGCTCCACGATCTCCAAGAGCTGCAACGCATCGCAGTGCAATGCCGTGGCGGCTTCCGACAGACGGTCGGCGCAGCACTCCTTGCTGACGAAGCCGGGCAGCGCGGGAGCACCCTCGTCGTCCGCGAGAAACATGACAGTGCCGTTCTCCTGCACGGGCACGAACACGCCGTGGTCGACCAGCGCGGCCAGCAGTTGCTCGCTTTCCGTCTCGGAGGCTTGGCGGTCGAGGATGTCGGCGAGCGCGTCGTTCGCAGTCATGGTTCCCCCTCGGCGTTCCCCTGACAGCAAGGAGGGCCCGGCCGCGTGGCCGGGCCCTCCTCATTCAAGCACTCAGCGAGCGAGACCGTCCTCGATCGCCTTGATGATCGCCGGCCGCAACTCCGCCGCCGAGATGATCGCGTCCACCGACCCGACCTCGACCGCGCGCTGCACGCTGTGCACCCGGTCGAACTCGGCAGCCATCTCGTTCAGCTTCTCCGTCCGCACCGACTGCCGCGTGGTCGCCAGATCGGCGGTCAGCGCGGCACGCTCGGCACCCGAAGCCTCCGCCACCGCGGACTCCAGCTTCTTCACCCGCGGGTCGTTGGCCGTACGTCCGTCGACCTCACGGGCGAACACCACGGCCGCGGCGGGCGCGCCACCGATGACCGAGGCGAACGAACCATCGACCGCCAGCACCGTCATCGACGGGTTCAGGGCCTTCGAGAAGACCACGAACGCGCCGCCGTGGTACCGCGAGATCACGCAGAACACGATGGGGCCGCTGAAGTTCACGATCGCGCGGCCGATCTCCGCGCCGTACTCCAGCTGGAGTTCGCGCATCGACTCGGGCGAGCCGTCGAAGCCGGACAGGTTCGCCAGGACGACCAGCGGGCGGTTGCCGGAGGCCGCGTTGATCGCGCGGGCCGCCTTCTTCGACGACTTCGGGAACAGCGTGCCGGCGGTGTAGGTGTCCGGGCCGTCGGTGGGCGGGAAGCCGGTGCGGGCGACGCCGCGTGACTCGATGCCCAGCAGCGTCACCGGGATGCCGCCCAGGTGCACGTCCTGCACGACGGCGGTGTCGGCGTCGGCCATGCCCGCCCAGCGCTCCAGGACGTCGTGGTCCTGGTCGCTCAAGGCACGCATCACCGTGCGGATGTCGAACGGCTTCTTGCGGTCCGGGTTCGACTCCACCGAGAAGATCTCGCCGACCGTCGTGAACGGGCTGTCGCCCACCACGTGCGGGAACGACGAGACGTCGCGCGACGAGGGGTCCGTGGTGGGCACTCGGCGCGGGCCCGCCTCACCGGGAGCGATGTAGCTGTGCTCGTAGTGGGCCAGCAGCACGTCGAACGCCGAACGCAGGTTCGGGGCCCAGTACTGCGCCTGGCCGTTCGGGCCCATGACGCGGTCGTAGCCACCGATGCCGTAGTTGTCCTCGGCCGAGACGCCGCCGGAGAAGTCCAGCGCCTGCTTGCCGGTCAGGACCATGGCGGAGTCGGGGGTCATGACCAGGATGCCCTTGGTGTGCATGAGCATCGTGGCTTCGGCGTTCCAGTACGGCTGGGCGCCGACGTTGATGCCGTTGACCACCACGTTGATCTCGCCACCGGCCTGGGTGAACTCGACGATCCGCTTCAGCGCGGCCGCGACCCAGTCCATGTTCTCGACGCCGGAGCTCATCGAGATCTTGGCGCCGGAGGACAGCGAGAACCATTCCAGCGGAACGGAAAGCTCGGTCGCGAGGTCCAGGGCGTGAATGACCCGCGAGCACTCGGGCTCGGCCAGGGCGCCGAGGGACTTGGTCGGGTCGCCCAGCAGGACGACGCGCTTCATGCCCTCGGGGTACGCGGGCGTCGGCGTGGTCACCACACCGACGACGATGCCTGCCTTGTTGCCACCGCGCGGGCGATCCACCGGCACCAGCGAACCGTCGACGAGGTCGTGCTCCACGAAGGACCCGCCGTCGCCGACGAGCATGTCGACCAGCTCGTACGGGTAGATCGTGCCGCGCGACTGGGCGCGCAGGACGTTCTGGCGGTAGTCGTCGAGCGGCTGGATCGGGTCGGTCGGCGGCTGCACGAACGAGAACCGCACGCCCGCGCCCGCGTCGTTCGCGATCCGGACGCCGATGTCGGTGAGCTCACCGGTGACGGGGTCCTTGCGGCGCGCCAGGAACAGGACCTCCTCCAGGTCCAGGCCCGTGGTCGTCGGCAGCACGCGGGAGGCGACGGCGTCCAGGTCCTTCGAGGACAGGTCGGTCGGCGGCCACGCGTAGAGCACCACGCGGTTCGTCGCGAGCCGGGTACGGCCGCCGGCCTGCGCACGAGCCCGCCGGATGCCGTCCAGACAGGTCGCCAGCACGTCCTCGGCGGCGGGCAGGGCCACGATCCGGCCCTCGTCGTCGCGCAGCGGCGTCAGGTCGCGGACCTGGGCCAGCGCGACGAGCCGCTCGTCGGACTTGTTCGACTTGGCCACCGCGCGGAACAGGTAGACGTCCTCGTCCACAGAGGACAGACGCGTCAGGTCGAACTCGCGCAACCGCTCCAGCTGCATGCGTTCGGCGATGCGCGGGTGCAGCCCGCGCACCAGCCTCTCCTCCGCGAACCCGTTGGAAGACGGGCGGAACGTGAAGTGGTGGTGCATCGACTCACCGCGCCGGCCCGCCACGGTGGTGGTGATGCGGGTGACCGTCGGCGGCAGCTGGTGCGCGGCCAGGGCGGCGCCCAGACCGGCGGCCATCTCGTCCTGGTCGGACGGGCCGTCGGGCCAGTTGACGTAGAGGTCCGCGACGACCGCGGTGCCGTTGCCGTGCTTGACCACGTCACCGATCGCGTCGGTCAGCGACGGGAACTCCACCGCGGTCGACACGAGACGGGTCTGCTCCGGGTCGTTCTCCGCGATGAAGAACGCACCGCTCACGCGCGGCTTCTCCAGCGCCTTCTTGGTGTAGTAGCGGCGGGCCAGCACCTCCAGCAACGGGGTGTTGTCCGCGCCGGGCTTGCCGATGCGCTGACCGAGCAGGCGCACCAGCGGTTCGGCGGACGCCACCATGGCCGCGATCCGCTCCTCGCGGTCGGCGGCCTGCGGCTCGGCGTCCAGGTGGATCAGGTGCTTGCGGACCTCGCTGTGCACGCGGGCGCGGTTGCGGCGCACCAACGGCTGTGCGAACCAGGCGAACACCACGCTGCGGGCCAGGTCGGCGACCGCCGGGTAGCGGACCTGCGTCGCGGCGACGATGTGCTCCAGCACCAGGCCGATCTGCACCTGCTCGGACTCGACCGGCGGCGCCTCCTGCACCCACTGGCGCAGCAGGGTCGTCGCGACGGCCGCGTCGAACACGCCGCGGCGCAGCGCCACGAACACGCGGAAGACGGCCTGCTCCAGCTCCGGCGTGCGGTCGAGCTCGGTGATGCCGTAGTGACCGATCACGTTCTGCAGGCGGGCGCGGAAGCCCTCCGGCAGTGCCGCGCGGTCCGCGTCCAGTGTCTTCAGGTAGGTGTGGAAGTGCTCGCGCGGAGAGTGGATGTGGTTCTCCGGCTTGGTCTCCTCACCGGCGGGGCGGTTGCGGGAGAGGTCGCACACGTCGGCGAAGATGCCGAGCAGCTTGGCCTCCTCGACCAGCGGCCGCTCATGCAGATCGTGCCGCGCGCCCATGTAGTTCGACAGCACTCGCGCGGTGTCGAGGGCGGTGGTGTCGAAGCCCAGCAGCAACGCGCGCAGGTCGTCGAGACCGCGGGCGACGAGCTCCTCCGGCCGCACGTCCGTGCGCGGCTCGGGCAGCTCCAGCTCGACCGACGACTCGGACTTCTGCACCTCGGCGGTGCCGTCCGCGTCCTCGATCTCCTCCAGCTTGAGCAGCGGGCCACCGGCGGGCACCTGCGTGCCGACGGCGACGTTGAGCTCCTTCAGGCGAGCGCGGAACGGCGCGCGCAGCACCGTCTCCATCTTCATCGCCTCGAGCACCAGGACCGGAGCACCGGCCTCGACCTCGGCACCGACCTCCAGCGGAGTGGCGACGACCAGCGCGGGCATCGGCGAGCGCAGCACACCGCCCTCGTCGCGGGTGACGCGGTGGGTGACGCCGTCGACCTCGACCTGGTGGACCACGCCGTGCGTGCCGGTGACGACGCGGAACCGCGTGCCGTTCACGGTGATCTGGCCGACGTGGTGGTCGAACCGCTCCACGTCGACGTCACCGGTCAGCACGACGTCCGAGTCGGCGGCGGAGACGCCCACGCGGTACTTGGCCGAGCCGATGCGGGCCACGTTCACCACGTACGGCTGGCCGCGCAGGACGAACTCCAGCTTGCCAGCGCCCTCGTGGTTCGTGCGCGGCTGGCCACCGCGGGCGGACACCAGCAGCTGGGTGCGGTTGAGCTGCTCCTCGTCCTCGTACACCTCGATGCCGGCCGCGGCCAGCGCGATGGCGGAGTGGCGGTGCGACACGAGGCCGCCCTCGGCACGGACGCGGTCGATCCACGAGGTGTCGGCGGAGCCGTCGATCACGGCGGGCTCGTCCAGCAGGTCGAGCACGAAGCTCTTGTTGGTCGTGCCGCCCTCGATGATGACGGTGGTCTCGGCCATGGCGCGGCGCAGCTTGCCCAGCGCCTCGTCGCGGGTGCGGCCGTACGCGATGATCTTCGCGATCATCGAGTCGAAGTCGGCGGGGATCTGCGAGCCCTCGGCCACACCGGTGTCGACGCGGATACCGGGGCCGGCGGGCAGCTCCAGCCGAACGATCGTGCCGGGGCACGGCGCGAAGTCGCGGTCCGGGTCCTCGGCGTTCAGGCGGGCCTCGACGGCGTGGCCGAGCTCGACGGGCTTCTCGCCTTCGAGCTTGCCGCCACCAGCCACGTGCAGCTGAGCCTTGACCAGGTCGAAGCCGGTGGTGATCTCGGTGATCGGGTGCTCGACCTGCAGGCGGGTGTTGACCTCGAGGAACGCGAAGAGCTTCTCACCGGGGTGGTAGAGGAACTCGACGGTGCACGCGCCGCGGTAGCCCACCGCGTTCGCGAGTCGCTCCGCCGACGTCTTCAGCTCGTCGACCTGGTGCTGCTCCAGCACGCAGGAGGCCGACTCCTCGATGATCTTCTGGTTGCGCCGCTGCACCGAGCAGTCGCGGACGCCGAGCGCCCACGCCGTGCCCTGTCCGTCGGCGATGACCTGCACCTCGACGTGCCGGGCGCCGGTGACCAGGCGCTCCAGGAACATCACGCCGGAGCCGAACGCGCGCGCGGCCTCCAGGCTGGTGCGCTCGAAGTTCTCTTCCATCTCGGCGGGCGAGGTGATCTTGCGGATGCCGCGGCCACCACCACCGGCGGTCGCCTTGAGCATCAACGGGTAGGTGACCTCCTCGGCCACCTTCAAAGCGTGCTCCAGGTCGGTGACGGCGCCCCTGCTCCACGGAGCGACAGGAACGCCGACCTCCTCGGCGATCAGCTTCGAGCCGATCTTGTCACCGAGCTTGCGCATGGCCTCGGCCGACGGACCGACGAAGGTGACCCCGACCTTTTCGCACAGTTCGGCGAACTCGGGGATCTCGGCGACGAAGCCCCAGCCGACCCACGCGGCGTCGGCCTTGGTCTCGACGAGAGCCTTCTCCAGCACCTCGAGGTCGAGGTACGGACGATCGGCCGCCAGGCCGAGGTTGTAGGCAAGATCGGCTTCCCTCACGAAGGGCGCAGACTTGTCGACATCGGTGTACAGGGCGACGGTCTCGATCCGTTCCCCTGACTCGGCGGCGAGTTCACGGACGGCGTGGATCAGCCGCATTGCGGCTTCCCCGCGGTTGACGATCGCTACACGACTGAACAACGACTTCTCTCCTCGCGGACAGACAACCTCAGCGGCAGTCGCCGCCCAATCGATGTACACACTCTCGTCTACTACCCGGTAGGAAAACCGCTAGATCGAAGCGAGTTGAGCAGCGTGCTTTGTATGAAACCAACAAGGCACCAGGTCCTCGGCACAGATTCACTTGAGCCCGTGTCCCAACTCACGGCGAGGCTGCTCACCCACTTGCGACCACCCGATGACCGCCACCAACACGAGCGGTAACGCCGTGATCACCAAGGCGGTCCGGACGGACACCGCGTCGGCGAGGACTCCCCCGGCCAGCGCGCCTGTGGGCTGCCCCACTCCGAAGGTCACCATGCGTCCGACCAGGCCGACTCTGCCCTGGAGGTGATCAGGTGTCACCAGCTGGCGCACGGTCAGCCCGTTGACGATCACGATCGTCGAGGTCAGACCCCACAACGCCGTGCTGATCACCGCGCCCCACCACAGCTGCACCCCGGCCAGCAGTCCCATCACCACAACCCCGGCGGAGAGCCCGATCATGGTGACGTGGCGGGGTGAGCAGGAGTCGCTGATCTTGGGCATGACGACCGTCGCGGCGAACGACCCGGCCGCCAGCGCGCTGAACAGCACCCCGACCCGTGCGTCGTTCTCCGGGACGTCGAACACCCGGATCGCGTAGACCACCAGAAGCCCGGACACCGCACCGCCAGCGACGGCTTGACCGACGCCCAGGGCGGTGAAGAGCCGGACTGTGGGTTCCCTCCAGAGGAACTCGAGTCCTTCCCGGATGTCCGCGCGCAGGGAGATCCGTGGTTCTCTGAGTTGGTTCAGCGGCCTGAGGATCGTCCGGACCAACGCCGCCGACGCCGCGAAGCTCAGCGCGTCGAGCGCCACCGCCCCGGCCGGCCCGATCACCGCGATCAGCACTCCCGCGACCGACGGCGCCACGACGTGCACGGCGGTGGACGCACTCCAGACGGCGCTGTTCGCCCGGACGAGCTGCTCGTTCCCGACGAGCGCCGGCACGGCCCCGAAGTTGGCCGCGTCGAACCACACGGTGGCGCTCGCCGCTCCCCCGGCCACCACCAGCAGGTGCACCGGGGTCAGCGCGTCGAACACGGCCGCCACGGGCACGCTCACGAGAAGCCCGGCGCTGGCCAGGTCGGCGACGACCATGACCGTGCGCCGGTGCATTCGATCGACGAGCGCACCCGCGATCAGCCCGAACACGAGGTAGGGCGCGGCAGCCAAAGCCGCGAGCGCTCCCGTGTGCACGGCGCTGCCGGTGAGCGAGTACATGAGGACGGGCAGCGCGACGCCCGACAACGCGGACCCTGCCGTCGAGACCACCCTGGCGAGCCAGAGCTTCCCGAACTCGCGATCGGTCCACAGGGTCCCCAACTCCAGGGCCTGGAGATCAGGACTGCGGAATTCGGATCACATCCCCGGGGTGGATCACATTGGGGTTGGTGATGACGTGCGGGTTCGCCCGGACCAGCCGCGTGTAGAGGTTGCCGTTGCCGTAGTAGTGCGCGGCGATCGCGAACAACGTGTCGCCCGGCTTGATTGTGTACTCCTGGTAGACGCGGTACCCCGGCACGATCCGCGGGCCGTACACCACGGGCACGATGATCTTGTCGAGCTCCTCGCCGTCCTTGGGCGACACCCAGAACACCTCGACGAAGAGCCGGTCGAGCGCGAACGCCGCACCGGACACGTCGACGCTCACCTGGAACTGGCCGTGGCCACCGACCCCGTCGCCGGCCATGAACCCGCCGACGACCTCGTCGTGCCCCTCGTGGATCCGGTAGTTGAACTGCGCCTCGAACGCCCCGCCCGCGGTACCGGCGATCTGGACGTGACTTCCGACGAGACCGAGCGGCCTCGGTTGCTGGACATCGATCGACATGGGTGAGTCCCTTCCTCGCCTACTAGGTCGTGGCGAGGAAGTGCGGCGTTGCCGGGGGTCACCCCGGTGGCGCAACGGGTGGTGGTGGAGGACGGAGTCGAACCGCCTTTGCCCGAGGCTCCTGTTTTACAGACAGGCGGGGCTCCACAGCCCCATCTCCACCATTGTCGCAACCCATTTTTCAGGCCCCTGAGCTGCGGTAACACCGATATCCTGACGTCCTGCACCAAGTTCGCTCAACCCATTTTCCGAAACGCGGATCGGGGCGTACGCGATATCCGGGTTGTGAAGGTGGTGGGACGCGGCCGCGAGCTCGCGCTGGTGCGGTCGTGGCTGGCGGCGGAGACCGGCGGGCTGGTGCTGTGCGGCGGTGAGCCCGGCATCGGCAAGACCAGGCTGGCCCAGGAGCTGGCCGGGCACGCGCTCGCGCGCAGCCGTGAGGTCGTGTGGGGGCACTGCGTCGAAACCGAAGGCGCGCCGGCGTTCTGGCCGTGGCGCCAGGTGCTGAAAGCGGCGGGTGCCGACCCCGACGTCGTCCTCGCGCACGACGCCGAGGTGCCGCAGGACAGGTTCCGGGTGTTCGACGCGATCGCGACCGCGCTGGACCGCGACGGCCTGGTGATCATCGTCGAGGACGTCCACTGGGCCGACCGGGCCTCGCTGCTCGTGCTCGCCCATCTCGCCACGAACCTGCGCAAGGTGTTGCTGTTCGCCACCTTCCGTGACCCGTGCCCCGCGGCCGCGGACCTGATGCGCTCGGCCGTCCGCATCGACCTGCACGGCCTGTCCGCCGAGGAGGTCGCCGAACTCACCGGACCGGAGCACGCCGCCACGATCACCGAGCTGACCAGCGGAAACCCGTTGTTCGTCACGGAGATCGCGCGTGCCGTCGAGGACGGCACCTGGCGTGCGGACCAGCCGCCGCGCAGCGTCCGCGACATCGTCACCGCCCGCCTCGACCGGCTCTGCCCGGACGCCCGCGAGCTGGTCAAGACGACCGCGCTGATCGGCCGCGACTTCGATCTCGACCTGGCAGCCCAGGCCTCGGGCCGGCCCATCAGTGCGCTGGACGAGGCGACGACGTTGATCGACGCGACAGGGCATCGGTTCGTGCACGCGCTGACCCGTGACGCGGTCGAGGCCGCGCTCACCACCGCCGAACGCCGAGCGATCCACCGCCGGATCGCCGAGGCGATGGCGGGCAGCACCCGCTACGCCGACGTCGCCCGGCACTGGAACGCTTGTGGCGCGACGGAAGAAGCCCGTGCGTGGACGATCCGCGCCGCCGAGGACGCTGTGACCAGGCTCGCCTACGAGGAGGGCGCCCGGCTCTACGCGGCCGCAGCGGCTTTCGAGGACAGCTGCGAAGTCCAGGTGGCACTGGGAAAAGCGGCGTACTTCGCGGGCGACCTGGCGACGTGCGTCCAGGCCGCCCAACGAGCCGCCGAGCTGGCGCGGACTCCCGAACAGATCGCGGAAGCCGCGCTCGTGCTCGAAGCGGCACCCGGCGCCGGCGTGAACGCGATCGCGACCCCGTTGTGCGACAACGCACTCCGTCAGGACGTCAGCCTCGCCACCCGCGCCAGGCTGCTCGCCCAGCGCAGCCACCTCGCCTTCTACCGGGGTGAACAGCACCGCCTCGACGACCTCAGCCGCGAGTCGCTCGACCTGGCCCGGCGCAGTCACGACGACCGCGCGCTCGCCGAGGCCCTGCACGCCCGGCAGGAGGCCTGCCCCGGTCCGGCCGGCCGGGCCGAACGGTTGCGGCTGGCCGCCGAGATGATCGACCTCGCCCACCGCACGCACAGCCCGCGCGGGGCGATGTGGGGTTCGCTGTGGCGCGTCCACGCGTTGATCGAGAGTGGCGAACTCGCTGCCGCACAGGAAGAACTGCCCGCGCTGCAACTGGCCTGCGACCGCGTCGGCGGCCAGGTTCCGCAATGGCACGTCGAAGTCGCGACGGCGTGCCTGGCCCAGGCGCAGGGCCGGTTCGCCGAAGCCCAGGAGGTCGGACGGCGGGCCTACGACCGCATGCGCGTGATCGAACGCGAACCCGCGTCCGGCGCCTACTTCGCCTTGCAGTGCGGTCTCGCCTGCCACCTCGGCGTCTCCGAGGACGGCCTGACGCTCGCCCGCCACTTCCACGACCCGCCACCGCGTTTCCGGCTGATGTCCAAGCTCACGCGGGCGTTCCTGTTGCAGCGCGCGGGTTTCCGCGACGAGGCTCTGGAGTGGTACCGCCGCAGCGGCCCGATCGCCGACTGGGACCTGCCCGCGTTCTTCGTGCTGCCGGGCCTGGTCGACGCCGTCCTGGTGACGTCCGCCCTGGGACTCACCGATGACGTGAAGGTGATCCTCGCCCGCCTCGCGGAGTTCCGCGGCGCGCACGCGGCCGGCAACGGCGTCGCCTACATGGGCCCGGTCTCGCTCGCGCTGGGCCGTGGCCACCTCGCACTCGGCGCGCTCGAAGACGCCGTCACGGAACTGACCACCGCCGTCGACGAGGCGTCCCGAGCCGGTGCCCCCGCGTTCGCCGCCGAGGCCCGCTGGCACCTCGCCGCAGCGTTGCGCGCTCTGGGCCGTGACGCCGACACCGTGCAACGCGCCGCGGACCGCGCCATCCGCGCGTTGGGCATGACGGCGTTCACGACGACCGAACTGAGCAGCCGCGAACACGAGGTCGCCTGCCTCGTCACCAACGGCCTCACGAACCGCCAGATCGCGCAGCGGCTCGTGATCTCCGAACGCACCGCCCAGAACCACGTGCAGCACATCCTGACCAAGCTCGGCTTCAGCACCCGCAGCCAGATCGCGGCGTGGATGAGTACCCGGCCGAGTACTCCGGCGGATGGCTGACCAGCGCGAACTTCCTAGGTTGGCGCCACACCGACTTCAGGAGGAACACCATGTGGCTCACCATCGCGACCCCGCCCGTCAAGTCCCTTGACCAGCTCGACAAGATCATGGGCGCGTTCACCCCGGAAGGCATGCGGGCCCGCTACGCCTGCCAGGCCGGCGACGAGTTCCGGGTCATCGCCGTGTGGGAGTCGAAGGACCACGCCGACCGCTTCTTCAGCGAGGTGCTCGGCCCGCACCTGGCCCGCGTGCTCGGGCCGACGCCGTCCGGCGCGCCCACGGCCACCGGCATGGAGGTGCTGCGGGAGTTCGTGCCCGTCAGTTGAGGGTCGCGATCGACACGTTGAGGGCCGCCGCGAAGCTCACCCACGCCAGGTAGGGCACGAGGAGCAGCGCGGCGGCCTTGCCGCGCCACCAGAACACGACGATCAGGGCCACGATCGCCAGCCACAGCACCAGGATCTCGGCGAACGCGGCACCGAACCAGCCGAGCCCGAAGAACAACGGCGTCCACAGCGCGTTCAGCACCAGCTGCACGCCGAACAACGTCAGCTCGCCGCGCCGGGCACCGGCGCGCCACGCCAGCCAGCCGGACAACGCGATCAGCCCGTACAGCACCGTCCACACCGGACCGAACAACCAGGCGGGCGGCGCCCAGGACGGCCGTTGCAGACTGAGGTACTCGTCTCCGGCCGACACCGAGAACAGCGATCCCACCACGGCCGTCACGACGACGGCCGCGACGAACACGAACAGGACCCGCACGGGGTGATGGCGCACCGGCAACGTGGTCATGAAGAACTCCCGACAGGCAGGGCGCGGACGATGGCGAGCACCGTGGCGCGGCTCGGCGCCGCGCGTTCGGAGTCGTCGAGCAGGGACAGTTCGTCGGCCAGCACGGCCTGGCGGATCTTGGCGAACCCGCCGGGCACCTCCAGGGCGAGCACCTCGACCAGCCGGTTCCTCAGGGCACGCCCCGACGGATCGTCGGACGGCAACACCCGCCAGTGCTCCTTGAGCACCCGCTCGGCCACGTCCTCGCCACCCGCCGCCCACAGGAGGCGGATCATGCGGTCGGCGAGGCTCATGCCAGGAGTCTAGATTCGATTCAAAATCGTTTCAACAGCCGTGGCGAGCGTGCGTGCCCTCTCGGCGCCCTCCGGCAACGACATTCCGTCCCACCCCGGCCCGCCTACCAGCACCGACACCCCGGCCAGCTCGGCCAGCGGCACCTGTTCGGCATATACCCGGTCGTGTGCCCACACGAACACAACGCGCGGCTCCAACCGCCCTACGGCACTGGTGAGCGCCGCAGCAGGCACGCGGGCACCGAGATTGCGCGACACGCAGTTCTTCTCGGCGAGGGCCGCGGCCAGCACGTCGAGCGGCAGGCTGTGCTGCTCGTCCGGCGCACACGCCAGCAGCACCGAAGGCGTTCCCACGGCCACCCCGGACACCCGCATCGCGTCGGAGATGGTGCCGCTCGCGACGTGTTCCACGTCGACACCGGCGGCCGTCGACGAGACCCGTTCACCCAGTTCGACCAGGAACGGCATCAGCACCGAGTCCCACGTGTGCACGACACCGTGGCGGGCGATCAGGCCCACCGCCACCCGGCGCATCTGCGCCGCGTCGAGCCGGTCGGCGGCCGCCTCGAAGTCCAGGTCAGCGTCCCCGGACGGGATCAGAGCCCCAGGCGGAACGAGGGAAGCGGCGGCCGACGCGGGCGCCACACCCGAACCGGTCAGTTCGAGCATCCGCCTGAGGCGCGCGAGGTCTTCGTCGTTGTAGCGGCGGTGCTTGCCCTCCTGGCGCGTGCTGGGACCGAGGCCGTAGCGGCGGTCCCAGGTGCGCAGGGTCGTGGGCGAGATGCCGAGCATCCGCGCGACCGCTCCGGCACTCCACTCCACCGCTCACCTCCGCTGCACCGATTTCGAATCGTAATGCGCGGACGCCCGAGAGGCGTCTGCAAGTACTACCGACCCATGATCAAACCGCCTGCAACTACACCCAACCTGTTCGACGAGTGCCGAACAGGTTGGGTGTAGTTGTGCGCCTGTTGATGTTGAGTTGGCGGTACTTGCAGACGCCGTGATGCAAGCCGGTGGAACTACTTCTTCTTGCCGGTGAACAGGTCCTTGACCTGGTTCCCGCGCCGGCGCAGGCCCCACTTCGTCACGCGGATCAGTGCCTCGCGGACGATGTTGCCGCTCATCTTCGACTCGCCGAACTCGCGCTCCAGGAACGTGATCGGCACCTCGCGCACCCGGAACCCGAGTTCGAGCGTGCGCCACAGCAGGTCGATCTGGAAGCAGTACCCGGCCGACGCGACCGAGACGAGGTTCAGCTTGCGCAGGGTGTCCGCGCGGAACGCCCGGTAGCCGCCCGTCATGTCCCGGATGTTCGCGCCCAGCGCGAGCCGCGAGTACAGCGAACCGCCCAGCGACAGGAACTTGCGCTTCGCGGGCCAGTTCACGACCTCGCCGCCGGGCACCCAGCGCGAGCCGAGCACGAGGTCGGCCTTCGGCAGCGCGTCCAGCAGCCGATGCAGCTGCTCCGGCGCGTGCGAGCCGTCGGCGTCCATCTCGCAGATGACGCCGTAGTTGCGGTCGAGCGCCCACTGGAAGCCCGCGACGTACGCGGCGCCCAGTCCGGCCTTCTCGGTGCGGTGCATCACGTGGACGCGGTCGTCGGCGGCGGCCATCTCGTCGGCCAGCTGGCCGGTGCCATCGGGGCTGCCGTCGTCGACCACCAGCACGTGCACGTCGGGCAGTGCCGTGTGCAGCCTCTTGACGATCTTTCCGATGTTGTCCCGCTCGTTGTAGGTCGGGATCACCACCAGCACCTGCCCGAGTTCCTGGTCAGGCTGCTGCGCCATTCGAGTCCTTCCGTCGT
Organism: Lentzea miocenica; assembly: GCF_033949945.1. NCBI lineage: Bacteria > Bacillati > Actinomycetota > Actinomycetes > Pseudonocardiales > Pseudonocardiaceae > Lentzea > Lentzea miocenica. The sequence continues at coordinate 4,340 of NZ_JAXAVW010000052.1, read as the reverse complement.
CGTGCGAAGCCCAGCGCCAATGCGACAAGGCCCAGAGCGGTCATCACCCACTCGGGCCAGGCTCCTAGCCAAGTCGCCAGCGTAGTCTGCGACCTCAGCGGCAGCTCCGCGACCAGGGCATCAGGCACGAAAAGGCCAGTCTTCTGAGTGACGGAACCGTCAGGCTGGACGATCGCGCTGACCCCGGAAGTGGCCGCCACGACCACTGCCCGGCCGTGCTCCACGGCCCGCACTCTTGACATGGAAAGCTGCTGGTAGGTCATTTCCGTGTAGCCGAACGTGGCGTTGTTCGTCGGGATCGCGATGATCGTCGCGCCCGCCGTCACGGTGTCGCGGACCACTGAGTCGAACGCCACTTCGTAACATGTGTCAATCGCGACCTTCGCCGGCCCCATGACGAAACCTTCCGGGTCCGAACCGGGCTGGAACACACCCGCGCGGTCCACCTCGGAGGCGAACAGCCGGAAGAACGACCGCATCGGCATCGTCTCGCCGAACGGCTGCAGCTTGCGCTTCGTGTAGGTGTCCGTGGGCCCCTTCTCCGGGTCCCACAGCACCACCTGGTTGCGCGGCAGCCCGTCGGCGCGGTCGACCACCACGGCACCCACCGCGATCGGCGCCTCGATCGCCTTGGCGGCCTCATCGATCCGCGCGGCCGCGTCGACGTTGCGGAACGGATCGATGTCGGACGAGTTCTCCGGCCAGATCACCACGTCCGGCTGCTTCACCTTGCCCGCGGCGACGTCGGCGGCCAGCTCCATCGTCTTCTTGACGTGGTTGTCGAGCACCGCGCGGCGCTGCGAGTTGAAGTCGAGCCCGGCGCGCGGCACGTTGCCCTGGATCGCGGCGATGGTCACCGTCCCGGCCGAGGCGTCGACGCCCACCGGCACGACGAACCCGGCCAGCAGCGGCACCACGACCAGCGGCAGGCCGAGCTTCCAGTTCCTGAGCACCCAGAACAGCCCGAACCCGGTCAGCACCACCGCGAACGACACCAGCGGCGCGCCACCCAGCGACGCCAGCGGCAGGTACCAGCCCTCCGGCTGCCCGAACGCGATCTTGCCCCAGGTGAAGCCGCCGAACGGGAACACCCCGCGCAGCGCTTCGTCGGCCACCCACAAGAACGCCGCCCACAACGGCCACCCCGGCACCCGTGAGGCGAACGCCATCGCGGCCGTGCCGATCGCGATCATCAGCGCGCACGCCAGCGCCAGCGGCAGCCACGCGATCAGCCCGACGAACTCCCCGGTCCACCGCAGCAGCGGCACCATGAACCCGAGCCCGAACAGCAGCCCGTAGCCGAACCCGGCCCGCGCACGTCTGTCGTAGATCACATACGCGAGCAACGCGAACCCGACCGGCGCCAGGAACCACAGCGGACGGGGCGGAAAGCTCAGGTAGATCAGCACGCCGCCGGTGGCGGCGAGTGCCATGCGAGACAGGACCGGGCGGCTCACCCGCCGTCTGCGAGCGGGCAATTCCGGCGATTCCGGCGCGATGGGGGGTGCGACCACCCGATCAGCCTACGAGGCCCAGGAGTACACAGAACGGATGACCTATGTCGATCTGGTGCTGCAACGCCTGGCGACGGAGGGGGACCGAGAGTTCATCGTCGGCGCAGACACCCGGCTCACCCGTTCTCAAGCCCGTGACCTGCTGTTCCGCTCGCCGACGGGCTCACCCAGCGCGGCGTCCGGCCCGGTGACGGGGTGGCGGTGCACGTCGGCAACACCCCGGAGAAGGTCCTGCTGAACCTGGCGGTCCACCTGCTCGGCGGCCGGCTGGTCTACGTGCCGCCCGAGCCCGGCGCGGCCGAGCTCAAGGACGTGATCGTCACCGGCCGGACGTCGGACAACGTCTGCTCACGCCTGCTTGACGACTTCCTCATCACGCTTCCGGTATCCGGCAGGCACGGTTCCGTTGTTGACGAACTGGACGAGCTTCATCGGCCAAGAGGCGTCACGATCGTCCCCCAATTGCCTCTGACGAAGGTGGGAAAGGTCGACAAGCGCAAGCTTCGTTCCCAGTTTCGGTAAGGTTCGGACCAAATCAGGAGGTGACGGATGCCCCGTCCAAGCGTGGAAGCCGAACGCAAGGCGCAGATCCTCGCGTCCACCTGCAAGGTGATCGCGTCCGAGGGCTTCCGCCACCTCCGGGTGTCCGACGTCGCCAAGGACGCGGGAGTCTCCGGCGGCACGGTCCACTACTACTTCGAGACCAAGCGCGAGCTGACCGACGCCGCGTTCGAGCACTGCTTCGAACTCTCGGTCGCCCGCCGCCGCTGGATCCTCGAGTCCGACGAACCGCCGCTGTCCCGCCTGCGCATGGTGGTGGAGTCCTACCTGCCCGAGGGCGCGGAGACCGTCGAGGCCTGGAAGGTCTGGGCCGAGCTGTGGGTCGAGGCCATCCGAAGCCCCGAACTCCAGGAGCTCAACGAGCGCTTCTACGGCGAGTGGCGCGACATCGTGGCGAGCATCTTCCGCGACGGCCAGGAGTCCGGCGACATCCACTCGCCAGGCGACCCGGTCGAGCTGGCGAACATGATGGTCAGCATGCTCGACGGCCTCGCCCTTCAGGTGCTGGCCGGGTCGAACGCCATGACCGTGGACGTCATGCGCACCACCTGCCTGAGGTTCGTCGACCAGCTCTCCACCGCGTCCGTCGGGTAACTCAGCCCGCTGCTGAGCACGCACAGCACGATCAGCAGCGCGACGGGCGTCCTGGTGAACCCCAGGAACAGCAACCCCTTCGGCACCGGCACGGTCTCCGCGAACCGCTGCGCCTCGCTGAGCAACAGGCCGGCGAACATCAGGAACACCACCGCGAGCGGCAAGGTGCGCCCCAGCGCGCCCACCGTCACGAGACTCGCGCTCGACACCACCACGATCCCGGCCGTGAACCACCAGTGATGCGGCGTGTGCGAGGGCCCTTTCGCGCTGCGAGCCATCAGCCAGTCGCCGAACAACACCGCCACGCAACACAACACCAGCACCCGCATGGCCGTGAGCACACTCTGCCCGTCGACCTCGTACGCCATTGGCACGTAAGCGATTGCGAGCGCGGCGAGTGGCGTAACGGCGAGCCCGCGCGCGACCCGCATCACGGCCGGTCGCTGTTCCACGCCAGGCCTCATCGCGGCTCTGGCCCGGATCGTGTCCGCCTCACCGCGTTTGCTCTCCGCGGCGTCGGCGTCCTCCAACTCCCAGACCACCCACACCAACCCGAGCAGCACGACCAGCCCGAGCACCACCGCGTACCCGGTCAACTCCCGCGGCCCGTAAATCCACCCGATGACACCAACGAGAACGCACAACGCCAGCCTGATCAACGCCCCCAACTCCGGCCGCGCACTGCGCCACGTCTTCTGCGGCCAGGACGTGAGCACGAGCCTGCGCGTGACGAACCAGACGCTCGCCCCCATCGCCACCGCCGCGATCCACATCGCCAGCCCCACCCCCGGCTGCCTGAGCGACCGCGTGTCGCCGAACAACAGGATCGCCGCCGTCAGCACCACGACCACCGCCGGAACCCTGAGGCGCCCCAACGCCCACAGATGCCGGCGCACCCACCGGTTCCGGTTGCGCCACGCGGATTCCACGACCACGAGCGCCAGGAACCCGAGCGCGACGAAGCCCATCGGGTTGCCCGCCAGGTGCGCCACCGCCAGCACCGTGATCGGCACCGCCCGCGGATACGGGCTGCCGGCCAGCGTCAGGCTGCGCAGCGGCGACGGCGGCCCTTCGAGTTCCTTCGCGCGCAACCACTGCCAGGCATGCCACAACAGCGGCGCGTAGACCGCGATGAACACCGTGTCGACAAGGAAATCAACGCGCATCTCGGCTCCCCACGGTTCGGGACAACCGTGGAGTCGCAGGTCACAGCCTCGGGGTTACGTCCTGTAACACGTCCGGGTGAAATCAGGGTTCATCCCCGATGCAACAGATGGACGAAACCGGGCATTCTAGGTATATGACCACGACAGTTGCTTTGAGCCGGCCCAGGACCAACCGGATGATCGCGGGTGTGTGCGCGGGGCTCGCCCAGCGCTGGGGCATGAAGGCGAGCACCGTGCGCCTTCTGTTCGTGCTGTCCTGCCTTCTGCCCGGACCGCAGTTCGTCGTCTACCTCGTGCTTTGGGTGATCATGCCCGACCGCGGTTACTGACCGACCGCAAAAACGCCGTCCACGCTGCCGGGCTCACCGGCAGGTGGGTGGCGGGCGCTTTGGAGTCCCGGATGCCGACGCGGTGCCCGATCTCAACACAGTCGGATTCAGTCGCGCTGTAGCTGCTCTTGCGCCATTCGGTCATCCGGGCCGCCTCCTCAGGACACGATGCTGGT
>NZ_JAXAVW010000051.1:0-57651 GCF_033949945.1 Lentzea miocenica | reverse complement strand
TTCAGCTCGAACGCGTCGTGCTGCACGGCGCTCCCGGCCAGTTCTGCCGTTGTAAAAGCGGTCCCGCCGGGTGCGTCACCACCGCGGCGGGGCCTTGATCCCACCCTGTAAGGAGGGCGAGGACCCATGAGCGACGCTACAGAAACCGCACGTTCAGTCGAGGCTGAGCGTCTACCAGACGGTGGACTGGCGAAGCACGAGGCCGAGGCGACAACGATCATCCGAGCCGTGACCGTGATCATGGCGACCGTAGTCGGCTTGACCTTCATGTTCGGCTTCGGCAATGTCCTCAATCTCGCGCTCCGGCTTGGCGTGCCCGTCTGGGTCGCGCCGCTCGTTGCTCCCGCAGTTGATCTCTCGATTGTCGGACTCTTGCTCGGCACGCGACACCTAGCGCTCACCGGCGCGTCGCCGGACGTGCTGCGGCCTGCTCGACGTCTGCTGATCTTCGCGAGTGTCGCCACGCTCGCCCTGAACGTCGCAGAGCCTGTGGTCGCAGGGGAGTACGGAAAAGCGGCATTCGATGCGGTAGGACCGCTTCTGCTGATCGGCTGGTCAGAGGTTGGCCCTGGTCTACTGCAAGCGATCAGCACAACGAGTCCGGTAATGGCGCGAAGCGAGGCTGATCGATCGGATCGGTCTATCCTGCCGAGCTTGGACGGTGCGACGGGCGAGGCGCAGCCTCAACCCCACGAACAGGGTCTCGTCGAACGGCGGATTGGTCGGCCATCCGCCAGGAGGCGCTCGTCGGAGGAGCTGCTGGCGCAAGCCCGACGGGAAGACGCCGCTCACCGCGCGGCTCAGCAGAAGCCGATCTCGGCGGAAACGCTGCGGGTTCGGCTGGGTATCGGCGCCGCGCGGGCACGCCGGCTCGTCAAGATCGTCCGCGCTGAGTTTGAAACGCAGAGCATGGTCGAGCGACTAGAAAATGAGCCGGGTGGTGAGATCTATGCTGGCACCGTCTCGGCTGCTTAACAGCGCTCACCTACATCTTGCCGCACAACGGCTCTCAGACCCGCACACGCGCCACATCCAACGTGGACACCAGGACACGCATCCAGTGCCAGCACGCCCGCCACGGCGCAGCTGCACCTAGACCGGACCGTATAGCGGCCCTGCGGTTCTGTGCGGGTTTTCAGGGCGTTGGGCGGTTGGCCGACGACGCTGGCACCGTGGCGGTCGATGATCGAGGTGCCGCGGGTGAACCTCCATGAGGAAGGTGAGCAATAGCGCGAGAGACGGTATTGATCATGTTCTCTGCCGTGTTTCTATGGACGATCTCAGCCGGTACCAACACAGCGTCGTCATCAAAATCGACGTAGAACGCCGCCATCTTGCTGTTGTTGACAGCCTTCGCCAGATCGCTGTCGCGGTCGGTGAGAGTTACGCGCACTTGCTCCCAGCGCTCACGACCCTCGGTGGTGTACGCGGGGTAGCACGCTGCGAGCGAGTCGACCAACGGACCGGTCATGGTCGCGATTTTCGGTCTGTGCTGCTTCCAGTCGTGCCAGAAGGCCTTCCAAGCGGACTCACCACATGGCGGACTACTGGCAGCCTCGCGGCAGATTTCATACTTGCCGACCTCTTCGCCCGCAAGAGCAGCTAGAGCGTAAGCGCGTGGCCAGCGCTTGGCGTCAAAGAGGAGACGTGCATCAGCCAGGAGTTCGAGTGCGTTGTTGAGTGCAGCTTGGCTGAGTTGATCAAGTTCTGCCGACGTCAACTGGCGCTTTGCCACGATCTTGCTCCCTCGGAAGTTGGTGAGCAGTCAGTCTGAACTTCTCGGCACAACGTGGAAAGTCAATTCCGGCCAAAGCACGCTCCCCTCATGCCACCAGCAGCGTCCTGTATACCTTGCCGGCTCAGAGGTTCGAGATGTGTAGCCCCAGGGCGAAAGTCGGGGGCTTCGTCCACGTCGGCGGCGAGACCTGGATATGGGCCGCTGCCGCGTCCGCGGTCAGGCGCACGATCGATCGAAAGAAGCGCATGCAGTCGATCGCGTCGGTGAGGCGCAAATTCGGCGCTGCTGGTGCATTGGCCGACGCTTTCCGCTCACGCACGGCCTGAAGGACTGGCAGGGCATCGATGTGTGCGTGTCCGTGTGCGACGGCATGCCGGACCTTAAGCCACTGGTTGATCACCTTGTCGACGTGGACCGGCTGGACGACCACTGCCTTGCTACCTCGGCCACCAAGTTGCTTCCAGGTCCAGCTTGGCCTCGGGTCGAAGCCCACGCGCTTCCACAACGCTCGCGACTTCTCAGGGTCTGGTGTCGCGAACTTGTGCACAGCGGAGTCGAAGTCAACTTTCCACTGCTGCATGGCAGCGGGTAGCACCGTGGCACCGTTGATCAAGTGCAGCTCGGCGAGCGCTGTGTCGCGCAGCGCAACCGCGACGTCCTGGACGAATGCCTGCCACGCCGCCACGGCCAGCACGATCGTCCCCCGGTTGACTGAAGGTTCTTCGATGCGGCGACCTACGCTGCCGTCCCCTGCCGCACGGTGGACCCGGACGATGTTGTCGCAGTGGGACATCGCACGTTCGTAGTTGTCGACGGCGGTCTGCACGTCCACTTGGCACCTCCACGTTCGAGCAGATCGATCACTGTAGATCGATCTGCGTCGCGTCAAGGGACGTTACGAACGAAGCGACACCTTGCCGACTCGACTTGTCAGGATTGCGCGGCGTGGTCGCGGCCCGCTCGTCTACGTCACGAAGCGAAGACAAAGGTCCACAAGCCCTGGAAGTCGGCGTCCGGTGATGCTGCCTCCAAGTAGGTCCCATCTTCGGAGAACTGACCCCGCACGGCGGTGGGTTGGGAGAATCTGGAGCTGAGTTCGAAGGACACGGTGCGTCCTTCCAGCTGGAAGGCCTCAGAAGGCAGCCTGTCGTTGTCCACTCTCAGGTACCGGAAGGGCGGCGGCACGCGGACGGCTTGCGACTGCGGCCGGACTGGGTCGAGTTCGCCGATGGTGGTCCCGCAGACGAAGCCGGTCGGGTAGAAGCGGAGGTAGCTGAACGACGCATGCTGGGGCACCGATCGATCGAGTTCGTACACACCGTTGAAGCGAGGTGTAACGCTGGCGTTGAGGTTCCACTGAGCGGGCGGTGTGTCACGTGTGGGCAGACCCGCAAGATCATCTGGTGAGCGACCGGTTTCCAGCCACTCGCGGGCTTGCCGCAACCGCGACCGCACCAGTGACAGGGCGGCTTCGTCGACAGTCAATGGGCAGTATGTGTTCAGTCGTGCCGCCTCCGGGCTCATGGCGTCGTCCAGGGCCCGACTCACCTCTTCGAGAGTGAGGCCGAAGGCTTGGGCGATGTGCAGGTCGACTTCCCGGTTCTGCATGCGAACGGTGTACTCGTCCGATAAGTCGCCCAAGACTTGGAGCGCCGCCCGACAGACGTCTGCGTGCTCGTCGGCGAGCTCAGCGACGGTCCACCCCTCACCACTCCGGCGGTAGGTCCTCAAATCAGCGCCGAGCCAGACTGTGATCTGCTCGTGAGAGTCTCGCATCCAGCGACCCTGCTCAGTGGTCACCTTCCAAGCGGCTCGCTCGAAGCGTTCGATGCGGTCGCGCAGGAAACCGCCGTGATTGATCTCGACCTTGACGAGTTCGGCACCGGCGAATCCGTGCTCGGCCAACACTGCGACCGCTGCCTGACAGCCTTGAACGGCATCGTGACGGATCCGCGCGAGGTCATGCTCGCGGGAGATCTTGGCGGCTCCGCGCTGCGCCTGTGGGTTGGTTGCCTCCGAGGCCAATCGAGACCTGACTATCTCCTCAGGTGTTGCCATCCGTTCCTCCGATCCTCGCGATGGGGGATCGTCTGCGTCCTCCTGAGCGTTAGCGCAGCGACCGCATGGTGAGGGCGCAGCGAGACCCGTCCGCGTAGCGCCGAGCCGTCAGCGAGACGGGCGAAGTAGTCCGGGAAGTGCGAACAGGCCTTGCCCGCTGGCATGGTGAAGAACAGCCAGCCGGCTGGGAGGCGACGCCGACCACCGCGTGGCTGTCCCTTGCTTCGAGGGGGACCGCGAACCAGGCCTGCAGGACTCGAACGGCATCGACCTTCAACGTCGGAACCTGGCCCTCGACGGCAACTGGTTCAACGTGGCCACCTTCACCGGCGACACCGCGTTCACCACGGCCGCGTTCTCCGGCGGCGCTCGGTTCGACGAGGCTACGTTCGTCTCAGTGGCCAGGTGCGTTGATACGCGGGTAGGGGAGGGGCGCGATCGGGTGGATGTCTGGATGACAGGCTGGACGGCCGAGAACGTCGACGACGGTGAGTGGACACATCTGGTTCCAGTGCCTGCGGTACGGAACTCGGTGCTGGGCGCAGTATCAGTGCGTGGCGAGGTCGAGTACAGCGAGGCAGAGTGGACCCTCGTGGTTGGTGAAGGGGTTGTGCACGACGGTGTCCGGGGACGCGGATTCCAGGACGTGGATGGCCGCTGCCGCGTCCGGCTGCGGCAAGGCACCCGCTTGCCGCAGTACCACGGCGAAGAGGTACATACGTTGCAACGGTTGTAGTTCCAGGTGCGCGTGGGCAATCGGATCCGAAGGAGCGGCCATTATGGGACTGTTCCCACGAATCCTCATCGGTTCCCGTAGGGCGGCTCGGAACGCTTCGACGGCGTCTGTGTCCACTCGCAGCCGTCGCATCAGCGGCTCGGTGAACATGGGCAGGTACAGGTCTGACCCGCTCATATGGATTCGGGCGTGAGCGCGGGTCGCGATGGCCGGTAGATCTTGCGGTTCCGCTGCACCGAAGGCGATGGCCAGCGTGTCGTCCCAGTTTCGGCGTTCACGAGTTGCGGGGCCTGTATCGAACCACGTCTCAAGGTCTCGGAGGGCCGTGATGGACAAGCTGTCCGCTGGAAACAGTTGCGTGTGGGCGGCCAGCTTTGCGCTCGGGTAGATGCGGCCTTTCTGGGTGTCGAGTGCGTCCTCAGTGAGGATGGCCTTGAACACCGCGTCGGGCACATTCCAGCTGTCTCTGTCCAGTACCGAGTCGAGGAGCTGGTCATGCCGGTGGTGCGCTATGTGGCCGAGCTTGGGCATGAGCGCACGAAGGACTCCTTCATCGCCCCTGTTCTCTTCTTTGGCCCACAAGAGGAAGTTGCGATCTTCGCGGAGGGTGGCATCACTGTCGGCCTCGTGACGGAGCATCTCGGCGATGGCGGGGTATCGGGAAGCGACTGTCGCGAGCGCAGACATGACGTGGCGCCGTTGCTCGCTGGCCGATCGACGCTGACTGTCGGACTTCCCGTTCAGCCGCTCGAAGATGTCGTCGCCGAAGTGATCACACAACATCTCCCAGTTGTCGGCGACGAGGTCTACGAGGATCTGATCCACGTCATCGGATAGGACATCGAGTTTGACGCCGGGCGCGCCTGAGTGACCGATCGTTTCCTCGATGCCGTCAATCAGTGTGAGGTCCCCGAGTGTGAGCATGCCGATCCACGCGAGTTGCCGGCGCTCTTCGAGTTCAGGGCCGTAGGCGCACAGGTCCCGCTTGATCTCTTCGCGCAGCCATTCCATCTCTGCCGTGAGTGTGTCGGAGCCCGCTAGGTCGTTGTGGGTCTGCTGGTGGCGGGTGATCGCTTGGATGAGCCCGATGAAGGCGTTCCGGCGTACCTCGGTGTCCGGCTCGTTCTTCCATTCCGTCATGACGTCGATGAGGTTGGCCGCGGTGAGCGAGCTGCGTGCGAGTTCGAACGCCAGGACTTCGCGCAGCTCTGGCTCGATGTGCTTGAGCAGGTTGAGGGTTTTGTCGAGGATTCGGAGGGAGGGTTCGTCGGTCCTGCCGCAGTACGCGCGGAGGATTGCGGCTGGAATGGTATCCGGAATTCCTGAAGTGATGGGCCTTGGGTCGTGGATGAGCTTGTCGGCGAACTCCTGGACAGCTGGCTGTCCAGGCCAGGCGGTGATGACCGATGGGACGTGCCACATCAGGAGGTGAGGGCTCACGTCCGTGCACAGCGCTGCCAGTTCGGCTGGGTCGTAGCTGGCAAGCACCTCTCGCATGGCGTCGGCTTCAGCATCCGGCTCCCGGACGGTGTTCTCGAATCGCTTCCAGGCATCGGCTACGGCCTGGGCAACGACGACGCGATTCTCGCTCTGAGTACGTGGTTCGGGCTGGCGCAGCAGGGACACGAGGACGGCGAAGCCCTCGGTCGGACCGAGCACGTCGATGGCTACGCCGGCCATAGGTGCGGCTTGAGTAAAGTCGCCGCGGAGCCGGGTGGAGAGGACTGTCTGGACGTGCTCGTCGTCGGCGTACCGCTCGACCAGCGTGCGGGCCGCGGCGTACGGCCGCATGCTGTCCAGGCCTTGCAACAGCACCGTCCGCGCGTCGGAGGGTGGCAATGTGGTGGCGAGACCAGTGACGCTGTGTGCCGTGAAGTCTTGCACTTTGGCGTCCACATAGGAGCGTAGAGCTTGTGCAAATTCCGGATCGTCGCTCCACTGCTCCGGGATCATTCCGACGTTGTACAAGATCAGGCCGTGTTCCTCTGGATCTGCGAGCTCTGCGGCCACCCAGTCCTTGAAGCGGCTATCGTTGCTGAAGGCGTTGCAGGCCAGGATCCATGCGAGCTCACGATCGCCGCTATTTCCGCCATTCGTCGTCAAGGTCTCCAACGCGAAGTCGGCCACTTGCGCATTCCCGCTGGCGGCGATGTTGACGAGGTCCGCTCCGGGCCACGGTTCGGAGAATTGGCGCTCCCGATGAAGCAGTGACAGAAGCCAGTCACGTTCCTCCGGCCGGAACAGTGCGGCATCACCATGCGCACTGCCGCGTTGCAGCAGGTGCAAGCCGATCAGCCGGAGTGGCATGGATGGCTGACGACGTGCCCAGTCGATCAACCGTGTGGTTTCGGGTGCGTCAGCCCAGCCGTAGCCGATAGCGAGGATGGCAGCGGCCTGGGTTGCTGAGGATGGTCCGGTCTCGGTGAACGCCACCAGCCGCTCCAGGAGGCGCTGCTGGCCATCGAATCGACGTGCGATCGCCAGCGCTGCGTTGACCTTCACGTTGTCTTCTGGATGCCGAAGGCCCCAGAGCAGGTACTCGGCAGCAACGTCGTCGGCGATGTCGAGATCGCGCAGCGCCCACATGGTCGGCGACGGGTCCGGACGGGGCGCGGTCAGCCACCGCTTCATGATCGGCAGCAGGTGGGTCCGCGCGATGTGGCTCGCGAGCGTGCCGGCAAGCGCGGTGAGGAGATTCGCCCGATGACGCAGTGACGGATGGGTCTCCACCCGTTCGACGAGCCGGTTGAGGTGACCGGTCTGGGATCTCGGGGTGAGCTTGACACCGGCGGCGAGCGCCTCGGCGAGCAGCTCGTATCCGTCAATGTCCGCCCATCGTTGGCTGCCCGTGTCAAGGGCCGCAGAAAGCAGCGGCTCGGTGGCGTGAGGGCTGACCTGCGCAGTCAGGAGTGCGAGGAGCACATCTCGCCAGGCCGGATCATGTACGAACCTCTGCATGGCCTCGACCTGCGCCTCGGTAGCCAGCGTGGCGAGATACTGGCCGGCGAGGTGGTCGAGCACCACTCGATGCAGGAAGCCGACGGAACCCGCGCCGTGCGACACGATCAACCCGAACTCGTCTTCTGCCATGGCGAGCACAGCATCGGCAATCCTGCGGGCCTCGGCTTGCTGATAGCCCAGGACGGTGTCGTCGGTCATCGACTCGACGATGAGCGTGCGCATCTCCGGCTTGGTGACGGTGCCGGACGGGTCCTTGACACGAAGACGGTAGGCCACAGCGCCGAACAACGCGGTCACCTCGGTGGCCGGCAACACCGCCCCTCTGGCGTGTGAGGCACGTTGCCGCATCTGGGGATGCTTTTCGAGGAGCAACTCGACCAGCCGAGCGTAGATCTTGAACCGTTGACGGGGCAGGGGTTCGCCTTGCCACGTCGCGGCCAGCAACGTCAGGAAAAGCGGAGACCTAGAAAGCTCGGCCAGTTCCGGGATGGCGTCCAGTTGGTCAAGGAACGGCTCGACGCCGACCGTCCACATCGACAGGCCTGCCGGAGAGGCTTCCGACTGCGTGACAGGCTGAAGGATTTCGGCCACGATCGTCCAGCGCTGCCGGTCGGTCAGCGGCGTGATCTCAGCCTGAGCCCAAGGACGCCTCCAGTTGAGCCGGTCGACCGCATAAGGGCGTGTGGAGAGAATCGCTGACGCGCTGGTGCGACCAAGGAACGCTTCAAGGATCCCGAGGGCGCGTTCGGCTGCTCCGACGTCGCTCCATTCATCGACGCCGTCAACGAGCAGCAGCAAGCGATCGTCCCGCAGAGCACGCAGGACCAGCGGCCAAAGGTGGGTGGCGCTCTGCGACTTCAGCCAGGATTCCGCGGCCGAAACGAGCGAGTTTTCCGTAGATGCTTCAAGGTGGCGGCACAGGAACCCGAACGGCAGCCAGATCGGCAGGTCAGTGGCGTGTTCCCGTTGCAACGCGATCGACTGCGGTTGGGACGACAGCAGGTCCGTTGCCACGAACCGCAGGAGGCTGGACTTCCCAGCTCCCGGACGGCCGATCAGCAGTCGGTACTTACCACCAGCCAGCCACTCGTCAGCCGCAACGGCGCCAACCGTCGCTGGCGCGCCCTGGCTTCTCGGCTTGATCAGCTGGCGGGCAGATCTGAAGGACTGTCGTCGGGCGCCCAGCCGCGAGGCGATGAACGTGTGCCCATCGCCGGAGCTTTCCGCCGAGCGTTGATTTTCAACGGGTGGCTCAGACCGCTCGGCGTCGATCACGTCGGCCCGTTGACGGTTGGGGTCGACGTCCAGGATGACGAACTCGCCATCGGGCTCTGCGTTCTCAGCCAGGTGGACCCCGCCCTGAGCAGAGAAGACAGCGTGGTACAGGTCGTGAAGCCCTGCACGGAGGTCTCTGCTGTCCTGGGGAGACAGGTTGTTCGCAAGGGCTTCGGCTGCGTCTGAGCCACAGAAGCGCTCTACCCAGGGGCGGCCGAAGAAGTCATCGACAATGCGGGGCTGATCCTTCAGCAGGATGGAGACCTCCTGCACACCCCACGGAACGAAGGTGATCTTAAGTTTGGCCAGACGTTCGGTCTGCTCACGGATCGCGTCGTCCAGCTTGGTGTCCTGCAGGTCGAACGAGGTAGCGAAGTGGAACGCCGCCGTCTTGTCCGCCCATTCACCCTTCAGCAGGTCGTCGACAGCCTTCTTGATCTTGGTTGCGGTCAGCGTTTGGACCCGTCGAGACTGCAGGGTGATGTAGTCACGACCGCCGGACTCGCCGTGTGTCAGGTCAAGCGGGAGCCGAGCGTAGGCGTCGATCCCAGCTTGGGCTTGGCCTGGAACACCGAAGAGCTTGGCGAACTGGACAGGTCTGACAGTGTGCAGCAGCCTGAGAAACAGACGCTCGGCGTTGGGCCATTCCATTGTGCCGATAGGCAGCACCTGGTCCCTGGTGTCGATCGGTGGTGCCGGCAGTGCCCCCGTAGGGGCTGACCAGAGGAGCGCTTCGGTGCGATCTCGGCCACCCGCTTCGTCCGCGAACGCGATCGTAGTCATCCTTCGCTGCCTCCCGCCTCGGCTCCGCCCGCCAAAACAAGCACAAGAGACTTACCCACACATGTCGGGTACGCGGCCCTCGTGCGGTTTGGGCGTGGGCTCGTCGGTTGTCCGGAGAACACCCCGTTATGCCGTTGACGAGTTCTGCCGTCTCCGCACCAGAAGGTTAACGGCGGGAGCCGGCGTCGATGCTGAACGGGTCGCTCGACGCTGGCAGATCTGGTCCGGCGTCATCGGATCACGCTGGCTGCTGCGGCTGGGAGTGACAGCTCGCTCAGCACCAGATGAAGCGCCCGGCCGACCACGAACCCTAGATCCTCAACGAACCGGGCGAGGTCTTCGGTGGTTGCCCCACGGAGGAGCGTCATCGATCGGTGGATGGGGTGGTCACCATGAACTTCCGCGCTCCGCAACCGGTATGCAGCCCTGACGAACTGCTCTACCTGCTCGCGCCCGACACTCAGCAGTGGGTCGTCTGCCAGCAACAGCGCAGCGTTCGCAGCCGCGGGCGCGCCTTTCTGCGGCCCCTCGAACCCGTGTCGCTTGAGGAACAGGGCTTCGCAGCAGATGACGAGGTCGATGAGCCGGTCCTCTGGCTGGGCTTTGGAGCCGGCGAACACGAATCGACGCAACGCCACTTGCAACGACCGGTCCTCTCGAACCACTGGGTTCCCGAGCATCTCGTACACGTCGCGTACGGCCTCGACCTGCTCGTCGATGAGCACCTGGGTCGGCCGGCTGATGTCGGCCGCAACCACGGTCGGCAGGGCAGCGCTGCCCTCCACTGTCGGCGGAAAGTCGTCGTCGTGCTGGGCATGGATCGGACGCGTGGCCACAACAGAGCCACCGCACACGATCCGCAGGGCAGTGACCAGCCGCTGTGCCGGTTCCTCCAGCCTCGGGAAGTCGGGAGCTTGCGGTTGGTCAGGCATTTCCTTCTTGTACGACCGCGCCGGGTAGCTCTGCTCACGCGTCACGGCCCACTGGTGAAACCGGGAGACCTGCACGCTGTTAGGGCCACCGCTGAACTCCGTCGGTACCGCCAGGACCTGGATGGCCCGGCTGACCTGGCGGTCAGTCATCGGGCGCAGGACCACGCCGTCGGCCAAAGCGATTTCGGCCATGCTCGCCGTGAAGCCGTTGAGCGGGACGAACTCCACGAAGCGGATGGAGTCGGACCGCAGACCAGCATCCAGTCGCTCGAACTGGAGCTCGAACGCTGCTTCGTCGAACTCGTACGAACAGCTGGCGATGATCATGGGTTCGAGCAGGTGCTCCACCAACAGCCAGTCGAGCGGTCGCTGATTCAGCGAGAACTCGGTGCCAACCATGGTGTCGAGACGAGTACGCAGGACGGGATCTGCGTCGATCGCCTCGCGAACCGCGGCCATCTCGGCGAAGGTGCTCAGCCAGCCGACAACGGTGACCCACTCAGGCATGTGCCAGGCATGGGGCCGCAAAGCGACGAAGGACTCTTGGCCATATCGCCACCAGTTCCGTAGATCCGCCATCGCGCCAACGCGCGGGGCACCGTCGCGCTCCGTCAGGTCGCGCAGCGCGGCAACGAGCAGCGCGGCAACAGCGTTTCGGATTCGGTCTCGCGTAGGTGACTGCATCGGCCCCGTCCTCGCCGTCGACGTCCTGCTCGCATAGGACCCGGTCAGGCGCGAGCCACACAGAATACAGTCGGCGTCCGCTGAGGACACGCGAAAATCGTCTGGCGCGTCGGCTTGCCGGCGGGCCCCGGAACGCGGCGGAACCTCATTCGGCCTCGTCGGCAGAGGACAGCGCCGGGATGAACTCCGCGGACCGTTACGGGAGGGCGGATGCTGTCCTGAGAGGAAGACGTACAGGCACATGCGTTGCGTCAGCAAGGGCTGATCGATCTCGGCGATCGCCCGGTATCTCGGTGTGGACCGCAAGACGGTGCGCGCGCGTACCTGTCGGGCGAGCGTGAGCCGGGGCGGCTGAGGCACGCGGCCTGTGCTGATCGAGCCCTTCCTCGTGCGCGAGCAGGGCGAGGTCGGACGGGCGTCGACGCCAGGAGCAACGCGCACGGGTGCGATGCGTTAGTTCGGCCAGGATCGGGGCAAGCAGGTCGATCTCGGCTGCGTCGCGCAAGGCGTACGTGGTGACAGCATGACGGTCATGGCCTGCAGCGTTCAGCAAGGCCTTACGCCGGGTGCTCGACAGCGGCTACCTCCCACATCCCGTCTCAGCGGTACGGATTGCAGTCGCTCACTGATGCTGCGTGCTTCTCGCCGTCGCGCTCATCATTCACATTGCCAGGTACGCGTGGCCCGGAGCTGTGCCTTCGGTGTGCGGAAGTCTGATGAGGTGCGTGCCGGAATCGGTGGTTCCGATGTGACGGGCGAGCAGGTTCAGCAGCGTCGCCGCCGTTGCGGCCAGATCCGTGGCCGATCCGTGAAACGTCGGCACCGAGCACCCTCGTGTGGGGACGAGTTCCTCGCCGGGAGCCGGGTCGCGCCAGAAGGTCCAGTACTCCTGAAGATCATTCCGCTGGGCGACCCACGAGCCGGCCGCGGTGTCGAGTTCGGTAAGGGTACGGGGTGAGCCAGGGGTGCGCACGATCATCAGTCCTCGTGTGGCGCTGGCGTTGTCGGTGGCGACCTGGCAGATGAGTGGCTGATCGGTGTCGGTGACGGATCGGACCACGCTGTCGAGGTAGGTCGCGACGGTGTTGGACACGGTCGCGTCGATGAGCACGTCGCAGTCGGGATAGATGAGGTCCATGCCGTAGGGGACGAGGCTGCCGTGGGCGGTCACGACAAGGTCGTCGGAGATGAGGCGCAGGCGGTCGGCGAGCCTCTCCGCCTTGTTGGCGCCGATGTCGTTCTCCACGTAGTTCTGGCGGACGAGCAGGCCGCCGGTGATCTCCCCCTTGTCGCGCAGGGTGATCCTCTGTGCTCCGGCGCGCGCGACGAACTCGGCGATCCAGCTGCCGAGGCCGCCGCAGCCCCAGATCTCGACGCTCAGGTCCTGGAACGCGGCCATGGGTCGTGTGGCGTCCCTGCGGGTGACCACCTCCGGTCGTTCGTCGGAGATCATGCACCACTCCATCTGGTCGTCGGTGGGTATGCGGCTGAGCAGATTGCTGATGAGAGGACCGTGCTCCCCGACCTCGCTTCTGAACTGATCTGCCAGTTTGGCCGGCACACGCCCCGAGATGAGGTGGTAGCGGTGATCAGCGCGCCGCCGTTCAGGCGCGGCGATGATCAGGTACTGCGGGGTGTCAGGCTTGTTCCTTGCCGCGGCCTGGGCCAAGGCAGTGGCGATGGTGTCGGCATGGACGTGTGCGGTGCAGGCGATCGCCTCCAGGACTTCGGGCACGGTACGGCCGGCGCCGTAGACGAGGTGGTTGTCCAGCACGACGACCAGGACCACGTGGCCGGCGCCCCGGACGAGCTTCCAGTCGACAAGATCCAGCCGGTGCGGTGTGCGTGCGGACAGGCTTGCGTGAAGCATTCTCCGGCCGCCTGGCACGAAGCGCTGGCGTGCGACGATCATGGGCGTGCCGGGCGTCTGGTGCAGGACGCCACCGACGGGGTGGTACATGGCGTCGGTGGCGTCGAACGCGCCGCTGGCGGCGTTGTCGAACCAGATCCACAGCTGGTTGAGGAAGCCGCGCACGCCGACATCTGGGTGCCACTCACGTGACGCGTCGAGGTAGACGCACAGCCGTCGGCCTTCCAACACGTGCGCATGGCCGACGAACCGATCATGATCGACCCACACATCCGGTGGAATCAGAGGAAACCCTCGGCCGAACCTCATGATCAGCTCTTCATGCTCGCGCGAGACCGGCATGCCACCCGGCCGGAGCGTCAACTCACTGGTGGTCATGCGGATGCGGATCAGCAACGAACCGTCCCGCGCGGGCGGGAGAATCTCCACGACCTTAAGCAGGGACCGGTGTTCGGCCACGACCTGGCGCAGCTCTCGTAGGCCGGCCTGCTGACTCTTGGTATAGCTGCTCCTGCCTCGGTTTCGGCGGATCATCGGTACGCGGTCAGCCGGCGCGTCCCGAACGCGTGCGCACGTCGGGCACCGCACCGAACCTGCCGGTGGCTCCACCTGACGCGGCGGCGGTCGTGACGGCCACTCGCGCGGACGTGGACCGCCCGGCACCGGCGCCGATCGGGTTCTTGACCTCAAGGCCCATGCGGTGTGCGGACTTCAGCAAGAGGTCTTCGCCGAAGGCACCACCGAGACTGCCGATGACACTCGCGGTGTCGCGCCGGGTCGAGTGGGCGGCTTCGAGAAGCGTTTGGCGCAGCCCACCAAGCCAGGAGCGGAACTTCTCCTGGCGCTCGTTGGGCTCGTTCCACTTGTCGGCGAAGTTCTCCAGTTCGTGTGCCGGGTTCGGCACCCACCACTTGTCGTCGCGCTTGTCGATGTGTTCAGGCATGCCGTTCACCGCGTTCAAGGTCGCGGTGAAGAGGTCTTCCTCTCCTTGATAGGCCCACGCAGCCAAGGTGGTGATCAGAACCGAAGGCGGGCGGTCGCCGACGTCCTTGGCGAAGTGGAGGTAGCAGTGCCACTTGAGCACCTGCACCATCCGCTGCAGGGTGGACCTTGCCGTCCACATCGGCACCATGTCGACACCTGCGGCACGCGCCTTGACCTCCAGCGTCCGTCGCAGCTCCTCCGACCGCCCCTGGAACCAGTCCGAATACCCCTTCGGGTTGCTGTACTGCCAGAAGTGGTTCTTCGTGTCGGTCAGCCGGATGCGCGGCGGCGGCCGGTCGCCGTCCGGAATCGCCGGGAGAACGTCGAGATGGAAGCCCTGGTCTGGGTAGGTCAACGTCCAGGCGCGGCGGCCTTCGACGCACAGCGCAGGGCCGTCCCCGTTGCCTTCTTCCGTCTTGAACTCGTCGTAGGCCTGGAGCAGTTCGCCGACCTCGGTCTTCAACTGCTCCTTTGTCGTGTCGTCTTTCGTAATGTCCTTGTGGCACACCAGGTCAATGTCGTACTCGGTGCTCGACGTGGGCGGCTTGATGACGGTGCCGATCCGGAAGGAGCCCTGTGGGTACACCGACCACTCCGTGCCGCCGTTGAGCACCAGGAAGTTGCCGACGTCCTCGTACCGCTCGACGGCGACGGCGTGGAGTTCTGGCGGAATGTCGAGGATGTCGGCGGCGCCGGTGAAAAGCGTGGAGATCGTCTCCTCGATGGGAGGCGGCATGGGTTTACTCCGTTCGGACAAGACGATGAAGTAGGGACGCTCAGGACGCCGAAAGGTTCAGCTGAGACCGCGGCTGTCAGCTGATCGGGTGGTGATCGTGTACTGATAGGTGCCGTCCTGGAGCCGGTCGTAGATCCGCAGTGGAGGATGGGCCGCGTGCATCAGGTGCCTGCCGATGGATACCGCCGCCGTCGCGGGTACGGCCGGGAAGATCGAAATCTCGGACGCGCCAGGATGATCGGCTTCGATGGCGGACAACAGGTGTCGCCAACACTGGGAGAAGTCGTCGAGGCATCGTTGGGTCTTGATCAGCTCCACGACGGGAAGCCCGACCGGCCGGAGCTCGTACACCGTGTACGTCTCGTCGATCTCTGCTGGGAGACGGTAGAAGTCGATCGACCCCGACACCGAGAACACGACGGCGACCTTCGCGGTGACGGTGCCTGTGCGCTTGGCCGTGTAGGTGAACTCCACCGGGTCCGCCGTGTCGTCCCAGCCCCAGGACTCCACGCCGTCGCGGCGCTTCGGATACAGCTCGGTCTTCACGGTCTCGTCGAGCATCGTGCCCAGCACCACCAGGATCGGGATCCGCGCGACCGCGAACACCGACACGCTGTCCACAGCCTCGCGGTGAACGTGGTTGCGCAGAGAGGCGAGCTGGTGCTCCAGCTGCGCCCGCGCCATGATCCAGAACTCTGGTGTGCTCTCCGCCTCGCCAGGTAGCCGGCGGAGGTCGACCTCGAACTCGTCCGCGCCGTTAAGCAACGTCCAGTCCGGGAATTTGTCCCTGGCCAGGAGTGCCTTGTTGATGCTCTGCCTGCTGACCTCGACCGCCTTGCCGTGCAGGGTGCTGACCACACGCAGCACCGTCGTGCGGTTGCTCTCACGGAGCCCGGTCAGGTTCTTGATCTGACGCTCGTGCGTGCGCTTGAGCCTGCGCAACGTTTCGGTGTCGTAGACGTCCCACAGGCTCGGGGTGTCGACGACGTGGTGCTGGTCGTAACAGAGCAACATCAGGTTCTCGGGGGTGTTCCGCTGGTCTGACGGTAGGTCGGCGTCACCGCGTGGAGAACCCGCCGCGGTCGACCAGCCGACGGTGTGCGCCAGCTGGCCGATGGACACGTCCTGTCCGGTCCACTCCTCGGCCAGCAGGTAGCGGTTGCAGATCGTGCACCGACCGCCCGCGGCCGTCCACACGTAGCGGGCAGCGGCCTCGCTCACGGTGCGGGTCTCGCCGTGGGGGCCTACGACGCGCCTCGGCGAGGGGCGCTTCCTGGATCGGGCGGTCATTCTGTCGGCCTCCAAGTGCCACTGCCTTCACAGTTGACACCAGTCTGCACGACACCACCGACAATTTATGACGCGGTCGGCTGGCAACCCAATGAAACGAGGTCGGTTGGCTAACTGCCGTGGGACGGTCATACGGCGTCGCGGGCGGGCATGCGTCGGCGCCAGGTTCCGCGTGGGTCCGGTAGCGCACTGCGGCGGCACCCCAGTGCTCCGCACCGCGCCCACCCAGTCGATCAGATCGAGGGGCGGCGCAGATCGTCCGGCGCTACCACGGGCCGGGACCAGTCCGTGCGGTGTTGCAGGTTGACGGTGGCGACATTGCCCGCCGTCAGGTCGTCTGCGTCGGGATCGACGATGGAGCCGCGCTCAGCGGCGGGAAGCTGGAACCAGCCTGAGCATCCGTTCACACAGGGGTGCTTCATCTCGGTCAACGCAAATACGCCATCCGGACCTGGCACCGGTTGGTGCCAGATCATCGTGCCCGTGTCCTGGCACAGGTCACATCGCGGCTCGCGCTCCACATGAACCAGCATGCGTCACTTGTCGGCGTATGTCCGAATTGTGTCACTTGAAGGGGTGAACGACTGAACGATTGGTCGTCTGAGGCCGTTTGCCTCTTGCGCGCATGGACCGGCCAGGATGGGGGTGGGCGGCAGGGGAAGGCTAGGGCGCGGCGAGAGTTTGTCAATGGAGTCGTAGCGCTGCGTCTGCTCAGGTGGCTGAGCCTTACTCATTGCCAACATCGCTGCGTGTCATGGTGCTCAACGTTTCGGCCAAGACGGACTTGGCGACCTCGGTGGCTGCAACGAGCTCGGTCAATATGGGCCAGGGGATACGCCCCGCGCCGAGGCCAGCTCGGTCAACGAGTGCGCGCAGGCCTGTTAGCTCCGCTGGCATCGCCCATGCGCGGCAATCTGCGTGCGCCAGGACTTCTCGTGCGACAAAAGCATCTGCCGATCGCTCGGCGTCCTGGACGAGTTCGGTGCACAGAGTCCGCGCTTGAGAACCTGCCGCGAGGACCAGATCGAGAGCAGTCAGCCCGAGTCGCGCACGGAAGAGCGCCGTGGGCCGGTCTGTGGCTTCACAGGCTCGCCGGACAGTGTTGAGCAGGTCGATGACTTCTGCAGGGCCAAGGCTTTGGGTCTTCAGGAGCGCATAGCCGCGAAGGCAGGCCGCTACTGCATGCTCCCAGGTTTCTGATGCCACCGTGTTTTCGACCATGTCCAGCGCGGTACCGGTTTGGCCGCTGGTGACATGTGCGATGATGCGCGTCTGGCGAGCTTCACGAAGCTGCGTATCCGCATCGTCGTACTTCTCGGCGTGCGTAGCAGCCTTCGCCCACTGGCCAGCTGCAGCGAGCGCGCGGGTTCCGTCGTCGCACATAACGTCTCGCAGCCAACGATCTACTGTGGATGGACAGTCGATGATCAACCCGTTGAAGTCGACAGGTTCGCCGTGGATCATTACCTTCCCGCCACCGCGGACGGCTTGTTTGATCGCTTCGAGCTCGCGGTAGGCGCCTTCGGGATCGCCAGCCCTGCGTGTCAGGCGAGCAAGATTCACCAGTGGCTGAAGCGAGGGGATCACTGCTACACCAGAGATTGGCGACGCTGCGCGGAAGATCTGGAATTGTTGGCGGCAGAGATCGGCCGCGAGGTCAGGCAGCCCGCAGTCCGCTGCGATCAGCGCAGAAAGGTTCCACACTGTGCAGGCCCGGTTGATCCGCTCCTCCACGGTGACCGGTTCGCGGCAGGAGTCTGCGCACTCGTGTACGTTGCGCGCGTTGGTTTCTAGGTCTGGACAGCGAAAACGGCGCAGCGGCACAAGCGGGAACCGCGCCAAGGCGCGCTGCTGTGCATCGTCGGCAGTTCGGCTAGTGGAAGTTGCCGGCCTTGCGGCCTCTGCATGTAGTCGATCCTTTGCGTGGCTTGGAGTCGTACGCGCAGGTAGGTCCAGGATCGCAGTACGTGCGGCCCATGCAAGGATGCTCTGTGTCCGTGCTGGCAGCCCCAGGCGGTTCCAGTGGAAGATCACCACGTAACTCAGGACGTCACGTAGACCGCGGCTCAGCGAGCCTGCTCGGGCTGCTTCACCCAGTGCACCGCCCGCTTGCCGAAAAGCGTCAGCCCAGCCGGCAGCGGACGCCAAAGGGCCGTCGGCGGACAGCAGCGGACCATTCGGGCTCGTGTCGGCCACCATCAACTGCTTCAGGCTGCTGGCCATGGTGGTCAGCTTGTCGAGCGGGACGTCCTCGGGCAGCGGGCGTTCCTGGCCGACCCTGTCCCAGGTATCGCCCTGCTCATACCATTCCAAGCCAGCGGCACGCATCAGGGTGGTGCACATCAGCAGCGACAGTTCGCGCCGTCCCAGCCCGGCATCACCATCGCGGATGAGGCGCATGATGGCGCGGCTGTCTTCGCAGAACAGTCCATGTGCGGTCGCCATGCCTTCCCTGCCACCAAATGCTGCGGTCTCCGCTTCGTAGATTCCGTGCCACCAGCGAGAGATTCGGCCATCGTCGGCGGCCTGGTCGAGCGCGACTGCCAGGTGATCCCGCATGGCTTGCCCACCTGCGCTGGGATTCAGCCGCACTCGCCAGCAAGGGAATTTCCTCATGAACCACCAGTTACTGATGAGACCGTTCTCTTCAGCCTGGCTCAGCAGCGGAACGATCGTGTCGACAGCGACCTGTTCGGAGGTGCTCCAGTCGGCGAACTGGATGTAGACCTGCCACCAACCCGACGCTTGCTGTCGTTCGAGCGCGCGGCGCCCGGCTTGCCGATATACCTCAACGGCATCGGCAAGGTCCGCCGGTCCGACTTGCTCCGCTGCGGCTACCTCATTCAGCGAGGTTCCATTCAATACCCGGAGAATGGCGTGCTCCGTGCTTGACGAGTTCGAGAACTGCAGCGTGTCCTCGCCTTGCGCTTCTGCCGTTCGTGGCGCTAGTCGATGAGTAGACATGCGTCCCATCCGGAGATTGGCGCGCTATCACGCGCGGCGGTGTGCAGGGCAAGGGCGGTTCCTGCAATGCCTTCGAGGAATCCGCGGTTCGTCGTCGGTTTCCGGCTGGCTCGGTGGCCCAACCGCGCGGCCAGTCGTGGAAGGTGTTCGGCTAGCCCAGCGGCCTGGGCGTCTTGTGCGGATCGCCAGACGGTTTGATACAGGCCTGCCCAGCCGTGACACACGCTGCCGTCCGTGATGTGTCCTTGTTGGACAGGGTCGTCGAGGCACCGGGTCAGCGCACGTTCGTACGTCAGTTGTCGTTTGACGTCGCCCGTGGCGATGCCGGCAAGCTGGCCGGCACGGGCGATACCGGGCGTGCCGTAGCACCAACTGGGACGCGCGGGGCCTGGCTGGTTGGGATGGCCGATGCGCAGCTCCGCCAAGGTGATCCATTCCGGCCACCAGGGGCCGGCGTCGCTGTCTTGCCGCCAGGAGTCGAGCCATTCGCAGATCGCAGCGATCGCCTCGTACTGACCTTCTACCCAGACCCCGCGCCGGATCGCCTGGCTGAGCAGGGCAAGAGGGCCGGTGATTCCGTGCGCCATGCCGAAGTTGCTGTGTCCGTGCTTGAAGGAAGCGGAGTGACGACGGTGGGGGTCGTGGCCAACCCACCAGCCTGGCAGTACGTCGTCGTTGATCCGCTGAGGTTTGGTCAGAGCGACGAGGTAGCCAAGAACTCGCTCCATCGCGGTGCCGCCAGGTGAGCGACGCAAGAGCAGCGAACCGATGCCGCTCAGTCCGAAGAACACGTCGTACTCGCGGAAGCCGGGGAGTTTGCTGGCCTGGATGCGGGTCATTGCGGCTTCGACGCGTCGGTGCGCGAGTGCGACCACGTGCCTGTCGACGTCTGCGAGTGCGTCTTGGTAGCGGTCGTTGGTACGGGACGCGGCGTTGTCCAACATGAAGGTGATGGCCGAGACTCCCAAATAGAGGCCCGAGGTGTCGGTTGCGCTGACGTGCCCGGCGACTGCTGCGGTGATCCAACGGTGGGCGTGTCGCCATGTACCGCACCCGGCCAGTGCGCGCTCGATGTGAAGCAGGGCGATGCCGGCTGTTCCCTTGGTGAGTGATTGCGTAGCCCAGGGTTCGTCGTCGGGTGGTGGTTCAGGTAGATCCACGTCGGCCGAGTACAGCTCGGCGATCTCGGCGAGATCGGCCGGCGTGATCGTCGCCGTCGTCACTGGTTCTCCACGCGACGAGCGTTGTACCGCAGCGCGCATGCCCGCGCCAGCCGGCCTGTGACGCGCTCAATCACCGGATCGACACCGACCGAACGGTTGTGGTGCAGATGAAGCAGCGACGACAGCACCGTCAGCGGATCGCGTTGGTCGGCGAGAGCTTCTCGATATGCGCGGAGGGCGACAGCACGGTTGTGCCACGCGGTCACGACGTCGGTGCCACCGGGCAAGGATCGCAAGGTCTTCAATGTGCCATCCGGGTCGGCAAGTCCCAGGGTTCGATCACGGAGCGCTGGGTCCAGCGGCCCGTGCTCTCGACGAAGCTGGTGAATCAACCACTCCGAGCCGACCTCTACGGAGTCGGCGAAGTTCACCGCCAGGTCGACAAAGCTGGCAGCGGCTACAGCTTGCGCGTTGGCCCCGGCCCGGACAGCCAAGTTGATCTGCGCGAGAGCAGCCGCGGAGTCGGCCGCGAAGACGTCGTACGCACGATCCAACGCCGTTCCTTCACCGAATCGCCCGGCCTGCGGCTCGTAAGTGACCAGGGCGAAGTGCGACAACAAGTGCTCGGCGCGAAGACCGTTCACCCACTCGGAGAGGCGTTCTACAGCCGGGCCGTAGGAGGACGAGCCGGGCAGGCGCAGATACAGGACGAGGTACTGGTCTGCGTCGGGCTGGCTCATCTGCCGATGACGGCGGAACCACCAGCTGGGACGGTCCTCGTCACTGAAGGCTCCCACCAGCCTCGCAAGCCGCTCGGTAAGTATCTCGTCGAACCTCCCCGAGTGTCCGTGAAGCTGTGCGCACAGGATGGGCGAGTCGCCGGGCAGGTGGCCGGCGTTGCTGGCAACCACCTGCCGCGGACCGGTGACCAATGCGGGCTCGTGACCGGCTGACGACTGGTCGAGAAACAGCGGGATCAGGACCTCGTGACGCCGGCCGAGCCAAGCGTTGTCTTCCGGACTGGACGCTTCGCGCAGTTCGAGCCGGCCGCTGCGGTTCAGGCGATTCCGAAGGAGAAGTCGGTGTAGCGAGTGACTCAGGTCCACCGGTTGTCGGCGGTCAAGTTCGACCATCGCAACCCAGTCGGGGACACGCCACTGTTGCCGCCAGGCGTCCAGGCCGGCCTCCCACTCGGCGAACGTGGCCCCGCGACCCGGCAAGTCGCCAACAGCCAGTAGCCAGCGCGCCGGAGACAGGATCGTTCGTCGGTAACGAACTCGGGGAAGGTACGGGAGCCTGGCTGCAGCCCCGAAGTGAAACGCCTTGTAGACCGAAGCCCGAGCGGTTGTGATGTCGGCGAGGAAGCGGGCCAGCGGCGGAGTCTGGACGCTGGCTTCCAGCGCATGGGTCACACGCGGTTCCACCCGTCGCCCGGTGGAGATCTGGACGAGATGGAAGCGGCGGTCGTCCGCGCTGACGGCAAGGTCCGACAGAGTGATCAGGTGCTCAGCTGATTCTTGGTACTCAGCAATGGGAATTACGTGCGGCACCAGCTGTTCGGAGCGGACCAGGTTCTCGTTTCGTCGCTTGCGTGGCGTGAACGACAGCTGGGCGGTGATTGCATGCGGCCCGGCGGCCGTGAAGGAAGCGGCGACGGCGTCACGGCCTTCCGCGGGCAGCAGGTGTGCAAAGCGGCCCGCCATGCTGCTGCCGGGCCTGGGAGTTCCGGTCACCGCGAGCGTGAACCGGCCGCGGGACAAGGCTTCTGTGGACTGGGCGCGGACTTCGACGGCCATTTCGACACGAGTCGGCAGGTGCACGTCGGTCGGATCGCTTGCCACAAGATCTTCGATCAGGGGATCGGTCAGGACGATCTCATCGCTGCCGTTCAGTGTTGCTCGCTGGATGATCGCGAGCAGCTTTTCGTCGCGTTCGGTCAACTGGCTTGGCGCGCGCCCACGTGACGAACCCAGGTAGTCGGCAGGCAAGCCGAGCCCGCTGTCGGCGACCAGGTCCAGGACGGGCACGAGCGCACCGATTCCATAGCGGGAACGGAAGCGGGAGTGGTAGTCGCGCCACGCGGGATACCCCAACGGGTAGGGCGAAAGCCGGTGCAGGACATGGACGGCATCGCGCACCTCATGAACGACTTGCTCGGGAATCTCGACGTCACAGTCCAGGATCGTGTCGGCGATCACCGGCATGTCGCTGACAGAACTCAAGGCGTGCATCTGGCTGGTGAGTGCCTTGTCGCTGACAACCTTGCGACCATTCGCAGACAGCTGGTGGTGAATCGCTGTGAGCTCTCGCGTCGCGCTCGCGATCTCAGGGATCGTCTCGGCTTCGACGGCATTCAGTTCTGCGCAGACGTGCCCGAGAGCGTCCGGACAGGTCATCGGCGCCAACAGACTACTGATCAAGATCCTCTGGTCGAGCAGGCCCGTCAGCAAGCCGTTGATCTGCTGCGCGGTCGCCGATGAGAACTCAGTCATGAGAAGTTCGCGGAGGACGCCGAATCGCACGGGCGTTCGGGCTGCTTCAACGGCTGCACGGACCGGTCGGCTGTACTTCACTGACACCTCGACCGGCGCCAGCTCCTGGTTGGCTCCGCCTGGAGGCGGCCCCGGTGCCACGAATCGATCGCCGCGGTGGAACGCCGCGTCGTTGACGACCACCGACAGCCGTTCCAGGAGGGGCAAGCACTGGTGCAGGCGCACGAGAACGTCGCCCAGCCATGCTGAATCCGTACGAACGGTTACCTTGTGATCAGGGCCCCAACGCACTTTCGCCGTGGTACCGACCCGCACCGAGCCGATGCCAGCAAACAGCCCGAAGGGGGTTGGGCGCTGCTGCCACCGAAGGATGTAGGCCGCCAGAGCGGTGACGACTCGGCGAACCGCTCGTTCATCATGGCTCCCGGCGGCGAGGATCTCGTCGAGCTGACGGTGTAGTGCCGGACTCGCGTATGCGATGGCTTCGCGAAGATCGCTGTTCCGCCATTGCTCCGCCAGCCACGCCACGCTGTTCTCGTCGAACTCCGGTGCCTCGGGTGGCTCCAAGCCGCCCGACTTCGTGCTCGCGCGGAGTACGGCCATGCCAGCATGCACGTACGTCGTCGATGACCTGGGTGTCACGTCTTGGCTCCTGGGACTCTGCGACCGGCGGAATAGCTGCCGGGTGCTGCTGGTGCGACGCAGCGCACCAGCAGCACCCAGAGGATCAGGAAGGGTCGTCTGCGAACGAGTTGCAGGAACTGTCGCTGCCGGCGCAGGTGTTGCCGCATCCGTCGTCCGTCGGGCAGTCCCCCATGACCGGGCCATAGGCCACGACCACCCGAACGTCGAGCGCGAACTCATCCTCACTCGCAGCGGCAGGTCGCTCTGCCAGCGCCGTGGCGCCGCCCGAAGACAGGACCTCCAACATACGGGTCACTCTCCTTTACTTGGTGTGTTGATGCAGGGCCACCTGACCAGCCGCAGCGTCTGCCGCATTCGGCCAGGAGATCGTGATCCGGCTGTGTTTCTTGTCGACGACACGGCCTTCGGGAATCTGGTCGTCTGCCGTGCCGATCGGGTAGACCCGGAACTGCGGGCCGGGTCCGCCGCGGTGCTCGTGCTTCCAGATCCGGAGCTGTTCTGCTACTTCGTCCGCAAGCTTCTCGGCCTCCGGGCCGAAGGCGTGAGCACCGAACTCCACGTCGTTCTCGTTCGCGGTGTTACGTGTCGTGACGTACGCCAGGTTTTCGCCAGCAACCACAGCCATGGCGGCCGAGTGGCTTCCGGGTGGGGAGATCAGACCGGTACTCAATTTCTTGTCCACGACCACCCGACAGAACCCAGGCAGCGCGGTCGCGAGCCACATCTGGGTGTCGGCCCACGGCTCGAATCGACCGATGGTGGCCCCGCTCCACACCTCCACCCGCGGCGTGTCGAACACGTCTTCCAGCGCGGCCGGGTCGGCGGGGATCTCATCGTCCATCCGCAGGGTGACTTCACCCCCGCGCATCACGAGGAGCTTGCCCTGGTGCGCTCCGGCGCCCTGCATCTGCACGAAGCCGAACAGTCGAGCTGATCGGCTGACCAGGTACCCGTCCGCCTTCTCGAACGCGATCGTTCGTGAGAGGCCCCTGATCTGCAAAGGAACGATGAGAAGCCCAGACTCGGACAGCTGGTCCACCCAGGCCGGTGGGATGTCCCACGCGCCGACGGTGACGAGGATGCGGTCGTAGGGACCGTGCTTTGGAACACCGAACTCGGCGTCAGCCAGCACGACGTTGACCCCCGAGTAGCCCGCCTCCCCAAGAAAGCGGCTGGCCCGGTCCGTGATGTCCGAGTCGATGTCGACCGTGGTTACCCGTCCGGAGGGGCCGACGAGCTCCTTGATCAGCGCGGCGTTGTATCCGCCGGAGCCGATCTCCAGCACGTTCATGCCTTCGGTGATCTCCGCCTGCTCCAGCATGTGGGCCTGCACCTGCGGTGCGGAGACCGAGCTGACCGAAGTTCCCGCTTCGTCGCGCTTGGTGACCACGCCGTTGTAGAGCTGGTAGACCTCATCCAGGTCTACACCTGGAGCGAACAGCTCTCGGGGCACCTTGCGCATCGCTGCCTCGACCTGGGCCGACACGATGGTGCCCTCGATGATGAGGGTGTCGACCATCTGCTTGCGCAGCTCGGCGGCGCGGTCCGGCTCGGCGGCGTCGCTGTTCGCGCCTGGGGGTACAGCCATGTCGTTCACAGGTCTTCCTCGTCGTTTTCGTTGCGGTTGAAGGTGAAACTTCTTCTCGGAAATGTGCAGGCCAGGGGTTGTACCGTATCGGCAAGGTCACGATGAGTAACCTTCAAGTGTTACTCCGTGCCACAGCCTCGGCTCGTTTGGGCGCTGGCTAGGTGGCGACTCGTCGTTGCTATCGATCCTGCTCACTCTGGCCGAACCAACTGCCAGGGTTCCGGTTATAGGCCGGTGGTGTTCGCGCTCCCTTCGGCGGCCACAGGCGTTCGTGCAAATCAAGAGGAACCAGATCGCTGAGTCGCAAGCCTGCTGCCAGGGCGCGGTGCGCGGCATCATCGAATAAGCGGCATGGCCAGGATCGATCCGAGCACAACGGGCACGCCCACGGCTCATCTCGCGTCGGCAGATGTGCTGCCAGGTCATCAACTGCTTGGCTTGCTTGGCCGAGTGGGCTGCCTGCCGCAACGATCACGGCGCGAGACTTGCGGACCTTCTCCACTTGTCACACCGCCGCGCCTTGAGCGTTGCGCCATTGCACCTGCCCTTCGACCAGGTATGCCTCCACGTCGTCGACCGAGCGTTCTTCCATCTGCCACGCAACACAGCCATTGGCTTCCATGTCGTAACGTCCGCGCTGGACCGCGCCGAACAGGAACGCCCCAGCTGCGCCCCGCGGGCGTCGAACGACCCAGGCAGGGAACTCGGCTGCGGGCAGTTCTCGCTCGATCCAGGTCTGTGCATCGCGCGACGATGAGAACTCCTTCTCGGCAACCGTGTCCGCAGTGTCGTCGTCGCCGATGCCCACCCCGATCGTCGCCAAGAAGGCTGTGTCGCCGACAACGCGTTCTCCTGCAGACCGTGCAGTCGAGCCTGACTCGTCGTCGATCGCTGAGATCGGCCAGTAGCGAGTACCGCGGAGAACGCGCAGAAGCGGGAGCAGCGCACCCCCCAAGCTCGGTGTCACTGCGACGGCACAACGCGAACTCATGTTGTGCTGGCTACCGTTCGCGTCAACGACGAGCGCGCCGGCTTCGCGGGCGATGATCGCTCCAGCTGCGGTGTCCCAGCTGCGGTTGCTCAGCGTGAGACTGGCATCGAGAGCTCCATCAGCGACCCACGCCAGCTCGACCGCCGACGACCCAGTTCGTCGAACTCGTTGTGCGCGTTGAGAAAGCGCCTGGTCCAGCTTGGCGGAGGCTCTTGTTCGCGCTGCGCCTCCCTGTCCTGCTCCGTAGTCGCTGAGCGAGATCAGTGACTCCTCAAGGGTTCTCGTTCGCGATACGGCTATGGGTTCGCCGTCTCGGAATGCCCCGTGACCCCTCGTTGCCCAGTACCGGTGGCGGAGAAAGGGCGTGTCGATGACGCCGAGAACGGGTTGATCAGCGTGGACGAGTCCGAGAACCACAGCGCACAACGGAACACCGTGAACGAAGTTGACAGTCCCGTCAACAGGAACGAGCACCCAGTACGCGTCCGGGTTGCCGGTCGCCCCGGTCTCCTCACCGACGAAGCCGACTTCCGGCGTCTGCTCCCGGAGGTGCTCTCTTACGAGTCGTTCGATGTCCAGCTCGACCTCGGTCACCAGATCGCGATCACCCTTGGCCTGAACTTCGCCGGTTTGGTTGCACATCAGGAGCTTGATCGCCTTGTCCATAGCACCGTGCGCAACGTCAAGCAGGCGTGCCGTGTCGAATGTGCTCATCGAGATCCCGAGCGCCCTTCTGCTGAGAGTTGGGTGCGGACAGGGCGCAGGGTGTCCTGTAGCAGCACCACGTTCATTCCGACGGCCACGTTCGCGCCTCCTTGTCGATAACTGAGGCGATCTGGCGGATCCTGTCGTCCGAGTCTCGTTCGGTGAGAATGACGGCGAGGCTTGAGTCGATGTAGTTGCCTGCTCGAAGGCAGCCGCCGTCGGCGTAACGCCCGAACAGCGGGACTTTGTCGGCCGCGACCGTCAAGAGGCTGCCAACGCAGTTGAGCACGCCAAGCGCCGCAAGGCGTGCGCAGAACCCCCGCGGTCGAGGCACGTCGAGTCGAAACAGCGGATACTGGTGGTTCAGGTCCTCGAAGCGCACGCCCTCGGCTAGCCGGAGGCGCGGCGTGTCGTCCAACAACCCCGCCAGCAACGTTGTCTGGTGCACGCGATGGGCGAGCAGCTTGTCGAGCCTGGCCAGGTTGAAACGGGCGATCGCTGCAAGAGGTTCAGCGAGCGTGTAGTTATGGCCAAGCCGGTCGTGTACCCGGTGACCAGGCGGCGGAGTTTGCCAGTGGCTGCGCGCAGCACGGCAGCGGTACGCCAGTTCTTCGTCATCAGTAAGGACAAAGCCTCCCTGACCGGACCAGAGGACCTGCCTGTCGCTTGTGGACATACATCCTAGATCACCGAACGTGCCGGCGTGTTGGTCGTCGAAGCGAGTACCGACTGCGTCACGGGCGTCCTCTACAACCCTGAGTCCGTGCGATCCCGCGAACTCGACGAGCCTGACGATGTCGCCGGTACGGCCCCAGAGATGTACGGACATGATTGCGCGGGTCCGGTCGGTGATCTTGGACGCGACGTCTTGGAGATCGAGACCAACGCCGCGAGTGCCGCTATCGACGAAGATCGGCACGGCGCCCATGTAGAGGATCGGAGCGACCGAACTTGGCGATGAGGCTGCCGAGATGAGGACCTCGTCGCCCTTCTTCACATCGAGCGCGATCAGAGCGCAATGCAGGGCAGCGGTTCCACTCGCTACGGCGATCGCCTCGGCGGTGCCGAAGTGTTGAGCCAGCTCGCTCTCGTACAGATCCACTTGGCTGGTCGCCCAAGGATCCGGCATCCCTGCCGCGATGGACGAAAGCACGTCACTCAAGGTGGGTGTCATACAGCGGATCCGGAACTCAGGCATGCGGCCGATTCAGGACGATCTTCCGCACGTACCACACGATCCAGTCGCTTGCCGCAGACGTGGAAGGCGAACCTGTTGCCGACCAACTGATGAAGCATGTCATCGGCGGCGCTTGACAACCCGTGTTCCACCATGAGGCGGGTCCTCGTGTTCAGCAGGCTCATCGTGATCACCGTGGTCGTCGTCGGGTTGGGCAACTGACCGCGGCAAGGTCGGGGCATCCCTCGCCGCAGCCGGTGCGTTCATGAGATCGTGGCCAGGTACGACGAGGGCAGATGACATTCGATGACATTCGCGGAGGCGCAGGCGAGCGTGGCGCGACACGTGACGATCACCGGTACCCGCTCGGTCCCCGCCGAGTCTGAGGCGCAGCTGCGAGTCCTGTTCGGTGACTACCTCCAGCCGTTCGCCGGTCCGGACGCGCACTTCTACCTCGGAGGTGCCGCTGGCATCGACACAGCTGCGCTGGACTGGCTGGCCGAACGCACTCAGGCGTCACTGACCGTTGTGGTCCCCTGCACGGTGACCGACCAACCGGCAGCGGCTGCTGCTTCCATCCGCCGATGGCAGGACTCGGGCCGGCTCGCTGAGGTCGTCGAGTTAGGCGCTGATCGGTTGGGCACTGCCGCTTACCACACTCGCAACCGCTGGATGGTTGATCGCAGCGGCTTCGTGATTGGCTTTCCCCGAAACACCGAGCCGACCAGCGGCACCTGGTACACGGTGAACTACGCCGCCGAGCAGGGAAAGCCGCGGCTAGTCATACCGGTCTGACCTCGTACAGATGGTGTACTGGACATCGTGACCATGGCCGATCGGGATCTCGGGGCGCTCCTGCTGCGCCAGTTGCGCGAAGGGCGCGGCTGGTCCTGGGCTGACCTGGCCCGAGCGCTCCGGGACACCGCGCGCCAACTCGCAATCGCTTCCCTGATGAACAGGCAGGTCGCAAGCATTCAGCGCACTGTCGCTCGTTGGGAGAGCACGTCCGACCGAACCACCCCAGGTGACCGCTACCAATTCCTTCTGGCACACCTCTATGCGCGAACCGCGACCGGCGACCTGGCGATTGGTCCCGGATCCGATTTCGACATCCTGATGGACGCCCTTCGTCATTTCGGAACGCCGTCTCAGCGCGTACGACAGCTCGTCGAGCTGGTCAGCCGGAGCGGGCGATCCAGTAGTGATGACCTCCTCATGCTGCTGTCGGCTGGAACGCAGTCGACCATCGCCGCGGTCCAGCGTGACCCGTCGAAACTCGACCACGAGGTCATCAACCGGCTGCACAAGTCAGTCGCCGAGATCAACGGACGGATCGGGGCGGCGCCATTCGTTCGTCTCCAGCTCCAGCTCGCGCCGGTCGTCGAGTCGTGCCGACACCTCCTGGAGCTCGACCAGATCGGTCCGCGGGAGGAGTTGGCACTGCTCGCCACGTCCGCGTACTCGTTGGCTGGCCGCTTGGCCTTCGAGACCCGTGATGACGAGGCGGCGATGGCGCTGTACACCGGTGCGACCAAGGCGGCCGAGCACCTCACGGACCGCAGCCATCGAGCCGCGGTCCAGACGAGCCACACCATGGTGACCTTGCACGCGACTGGCAACCTGGAGGCGGCGCGGACAATTGCCCGCGAGGCCACCGTCGAAGCCCACCGCGGCTCCAGTTACGCGATTCGGGCTCGCGCCCACGCCGTGCATGCTGAAATCTGCGCTCGGGCTGGTCAAGCCGACGAGGCGGCTGCTGCCCTGGATCGAGCGTGGAAGACCGTAGAGCAGCTGACCGTTGACGATCCGCACGGCGGGTTCAATGCCGACCGCTTGAACGGATTCGATGGCCTGTGCGCGCTCCATGCGGGTAACGCCAGCCATGCACACGACACCCTCAACCGGTCGGTCGCCGCTTTGCGGTTGTCGAAAGACGCTGTCCAACGTGGCATCGTCAACACCGACTTGGCTCTCGCGCGGCTGCGCCTGGGTGATCCGGCCGCCTGCGTCGCTCTCCTGCACGAAGCTGTCGACATCACCGCGGCCACGGGCGGCCGTGTCGCCGCACAGCGGATTCGGTTGGCCCGACACAACCTTCGGCCGTGGCGAGCCGAGGACTTTCTATCTGAGCTCGACGATCATATTCACGACACCCTGATTGGGCGTTGAACAGGGGAAACGTGGTCGGAATGCCCCACGCCGCCACGGCGGTGGGGCGGTGGGGCGGTACTTTGTCACCAGTTCCGGCAGGCCTGCTTGGTCGAATTGCTGGCCGGTCTTCTTCAACGTCAGGTACGACGTCGCCATCAGGCGGTAGGTCATTAGCGGATCGGCCGGGCGGGTCGTCGTCCGTCATCGTCCACCTGTTCCGTGGAACAACTCTTGGAATTTGCCGGGCAACCTTATCGGGCGCCGGGCCTCGCTTGAGGTGGTACCGCGACGAACGAGCGCTCTCTACACGCCCGTTTTCTGGGCGACGCCATCGTCGCGGAACCCCCGCTTCTCAGTACCAACCAGCCGTTCGGGCGATGCGCAGGGCATCGACCCGGTTGCGGGCCTCAAGCTTGGCCGTCGCGGCGGTCAGGCAGTTCCGAACGGTTCCGACGGACAGGTACAACGTCCTGGCGATCTCCCTGGTGTCAGCGGCGTCGGAAGCCAGCCGCAGCACATCTAGCTCGCGCCGGGTCAACGGACGCTGATCGTTGTCCCATGCCATCTCGTCGAGCGCGAGCTGTGAGTCGATCCGGCGTCCGGTTGCGACGCCGCGAATGGCCTCCGCGAGCTCACCGGCCGGAGCGTCCCTCAGGATGATGCCGTTGACGCCGGCGTTGCGAGCACGACGCAAGGTGCCCGGCCGACCCAAACTCGTGCGAACGAGGATGCGCGTCTCAGGTGCCGTGTCGTAGATCGAGGTTGTCGCGGAAAGACCCCCCACACTGTGCAGACCGAGGTCAAGCACCACCACGTCCGGCTTGCTTCGCACCACTGCCGGAATGATCTCGTCACGGCTCGCCACCGAGGCCACGACGTGCAGATCTGGTTCGGAGTTCAGCAAGGTGTCAAGCGCACCAGGCACTGGTGTCACGTCGCCAGCAAGCAGCACACTGATGTATTGGCTGCGTGCCAGTGAAGGCGTGGACAGCGTGGGGGTGGCTGCTCCCGGCGCCGTGTTTCCGCCCAGCGCACCGTTGAC
This sequence comes from Lentzea miocenica, assembly GCF_033949945.1. Classification (NCBI taxonomy): domain Bacteria; kingdom Bacillati; phylum Actinomycetota; class Actinomycetes; order Pseudonocardiales; family Pseudonocardiaceae; genus Lentzea; species Lentzea miocenica. The sequence goes on along the minus strand of NZ_JAXAVW010000051.1, from coordinate 26,686 downwards.
GTCGGCCAGTTCGCGAGCGAGCTTGCGGCATTCGGCGCAGTGATCCATGTGCGCGTCGAGCTGGGCGGCCTCTCGTCCCTTGAGCCCGCCGCGTGTCCACGCGCCGAGTTTCGTTACCGTCGCACGGCAGCGTTCCGCAGGTTGCTGGTTCACGTGCGCCTGCAGGAACGCCTTGCGCAGCCCCTCGCGGGCACGGAACGCCATCGCGGAGACACCGTTCGAGGTCAGTCCCAGCAACGGCGCGATCTCACCGGGAGACTGGCCCTCGATCGCGGTGTGCCACAACACGGTCTGCCACACCTCGGGCAGCGTGGCGAACGCGGAGGCGGCCAGCGCCTGGTCGAGATCTTCCACCGCCTTGTCGTGGAATGGCACGCTGGTCGCCCTGCTGGCGCCGGGGACCTCCTCGATGGCGCCCGCCAGTTCGAGCCGCTTTTCCTTGCGGGTCCTGTCGTAGGCCGCGTGACGCACAGCGGTGAGCAGGTATGGCCGGAACGCCGAACCGGGACCGCCACCCGAACACAGCGCGGCCAGGACCTTGGCAAACGCGTCGGACACCAGGTCGTCGGCGTCTGCGGCGGACGTGGACAGCTGCATCGCCAGGATGTTGGCGGACCGCACGTGGCGTTCGTAGAGCGTGCCGTACGCCTCGACATGGCCTGCACGGACGGCATCGAGAAGGTCAGCGTCCGACGGCGGACGGGCCGATCTCGCGATCGCTACACGGCTCTTCTCCGGCTTCGGCTGGGTGGTGAACCGCTCCGACGAGACCAACGCCTTCACCTGGCGTGGCCACTCCCGGATCGCTGAGAGTGCTGAACCGGCTGTGTAGGTATGCGGCAGAGCTTGTTCAGCTTCGTTGTACAGGACGTCCAGTTGGCGCCGGTCGAGTTGCTCGAACCGCGTCATGAGCTCGTCGAACTCGGCATCCAGAGCTCGCGCTCCGGTGTGGAGGTCCGAGACGTTGCCGTCGTCGTGGTGGCTACTTGCGTTCACTCCCACACCTCCCTGTTGCCGTCGTAACCGTAGTTTTTGAGATGTTCAGACACCCTCAGTTGTCCCAGGGCTCTGTGCAGTCTCTGGTTGACGCATTGCTGGCTGACGCCCAGCACGACGCCGACCTCCCTGTTGGTGAGCCTGTCGACGTAGGTCAGGCTGAGGACGAGCCGATCCTCAGGTGTGAGCTCGCACAACGCTTTCGCCAGGTCCAGACGCAACTCGACATCCCCTGTACCACGTGGAAGCTGCCTGATGAGCAGCTCGTTCTCCCTGTGCACCAAGGGATCGCCTGTACCGCTCGTGCCGATCGCGTCAGACGCCTTCTCACATTTGACAGAGCGCCCGTACCAGTCCTTCACTCGCCTCATGGCCAGCGCCACCAGAAACCCGCCGACGTTGTCCACGGGATTCTTCTGCATGTAGGCGAAGAATCTCAGCCACACTTGTTGAAACACTTCGCCGCGCTCTTCGACGTCGTCGATCCGCGGGTGGATGTACCGCCTGACCGTCGGTGCGTGCGCGTGGAACAGCTCCCTGAACACCTGTTCGGGGAGCTGCTCCTCAGGGCTGGTAGAGGTCACGTCGTCGTGGGCTCCGCGCTGCCCCCGATGGAGATCGTCCACTCGATGCCACCCGACTCGCGCGCGGTGACCGTTGCGGCCTGACCTCCCGCGACGAGTGTCGACGCGAGGGCGGTCATCGTCTCCTTGCGCTGTTCGGCCAAGGCAACCTCGCCACGCACGCGTACCACCGTGTCAGCCAGCTTGACCAGCCGGTGCGGCTCGGGCAGCACACCTGCCACCTGCGGGACAGTCAGCTCGATCATCGGGATCCTTCCTCGTCGACGCCTCCGTCGAAGTGGTATGTCTCCGCGTGCCGAGGTTTGACAAGGGCCAGGCCCGAAATTTTCTCCTCGGAGGTGCAGCGCAAGCCTTGAAACAAGGGGGCAAGCCCATTGACCCAGCTGGTGAGGGATGTGCCGTCCAGTTTCTTCCTCGTGACGTCGACTACTCGATCGAGGTCGGGTACCGCCGCCGGTTGCGCTCAACTACCGGCTCGATCGCATCGCTCCGGGTTCCGCCCAACGCGATCGTCACGACATGTGAGTGAAACCGGGCGCTGGTGCTGACCACGTTCACCGTCACGGTGTCTCCGCTGCCGCAGGAACTCGCCGCACGCGTGGCCGCTCTGCCGGGGTCCCCACCAGTTCGGAGTTCCCACCACCGCACGACGCGGCGCGGCCATCCGACAACACCATGCTGAAAATGTCCGCCGCGATCGTCGCCGACGCCCTCGGCTACCACCACGGCACCAGAACCAAGCTCGCCGCACAGGCCGGCACGACTTGGAGCACGTACGCACCTGGTGATCACTCACCGCGGCAACCGCTGAGGACTCGCGCCAGTTTGACTACGGGAGCTCACTAGTCGGGGACCCTATCCGGATCGGAGGCTCAGCTGTGGATCTTGACGAGCTCACAGCAGCTTCTCCCGCAGCGTCACGGGCACGGTCGGTGGTTGCGGCCACGAGCTGACGGGGAAACAATCCGGCCATGTCGGGTCCCGTCGAAGCCGCCATTCGCGCACAGATCCCGCTCGGCACACGCTTGCCAACGCCGACCGACCGGGCCACATTCGTTGTCCACGAAATGGATGCATCCGGGCTGGTCCTGCTGTTCGGCCCGAAAGAGACTCCGACAACGTTCAGCTGGGCGTGCCTCGAAGGCATCACGGGCTTCCTGCGAGAACGCGGTTGGATTCGTATCGGCGCCAATCGCGACGTTCGCGGTGACGAGACAGCCCTCGACGGGTACCTGAAGCGACACGTCAAGCGACAGACAGCCAACTATGTGGCCGTCGTGCTGGAGCGTGCCGGACTCGTCGAACTCGACTCAGAACCTCCAGCCCGAGTAAGGCTGCGGCAGCAGTAGCGCGGCGCTTCCTCACGGAGAAACAGCGCACGCTGGGACGCGCCGGCGGAGGTCCAGATCTCGAACCCGACCCTTCCATCAAGATCAGCAGGCTCCTGATCCATCGCTAGGAGTACAAGAACACGACTTGCGAGCACGGCAACCGTACTCGGCCCGGCTCAGAGTTTGTGGGCGGCGGCGATACGCGTCAGGTCTGCGCGGAAGAAGGCGTCGTCGAGCAGTTCGCGGATGTCGTCGTCAACGAAGCCGTCAGCGTGGACGTCGCCGTTCTCGTCCACGCTGAGTCCGGTGTCCTCCAGGCGCTTGTTCACCGTGACGAGGTAGTCGCGCTCGACTGCGGCCACGTCATAGGCGCCGGCGGTCGGCCCGAGGTGCGCCAGCACCAGCTCGCCGAGCGTGCGGGCTTCGCCCATGTCGAAGAAGTTGGGCAGTTCACCTAGCAGTCGATCGGTCATGGTCGTCATGATCCGGACCGCAGGTCTCACCCGATCGAGACGGCCCTGCGCCGGAGATGTTCGCGATTGACGTCACGGTCAGCGCTTTACCCAAACAGGAGAGGCCTTCTTACGCATGGTAGGCGTAAGAAGGCCTCTCGCAATTGATGCCCTATTGATTGCTCTTGCGGACGATGCTCGTCGGCCATGGCATGGTCTTCAGTTGAGCCAGCAGCTCTCCCCAGGCGCTGGCGCCGAAAACAAGCTGATCTCCGAGCGGGTCCTTCTCGTCACGGATTCGGACGCCACCACCGGCTAACGCGACACCGACGCAACCACCGGATCCATTGTCTGAATACGTGCTCTTCTTAAAACGGTACAGGTCACCTTCCATACCCGCACCCGCCCTTCAGGGTTGCCTTCACAGGTTCGTGGCCAGTCTATCCAGAAGGTTCCAGCTCTCCTCTGGCGTCAGCGCAACGCCCTGCTCCGGATCGATCATCCACTCGAAGATGGTCTTGTAGCGGGCCAGGTGCTCTCCGCCCAAGTACCAGGCGACCCGGTCGTGTTCGAGGTGGACCACGTCCGCCTTGGGCTCCGGAGGTACGCCGTGGGCGATCCGGAAGCCGGCGTCCTGGACTACGTACCCGCCAGCTTCGAGGGGAATTATTTGAACCTTCTTGCCAGGTTTAGCGGCCACTTCTTGTAGGTGGCGGCAGAGTCCCTTCATGACCGACGGCCCGCCGACCATTCGGTGAAGCATCGCCTCGTCGATCGTCACGTGAACGATCTTGCCTTCCAGCTTTTCCAGTCTGATCTGGCGTAGCTCTACGGATCGATCGAGGTCTGCGACGGTGCTCTCGGGCTGCACTGCCCTGCGGAGAGCGCGGATGTAGTCGGGCGACTGGAACGGGCCGTAGGGCTGGCCGGTGCCGTGTGCCCAGATCTCGTCGCAGATGCCCTCGACTTGCGCCCAGTCCAGGGTCTCGGCATTGGCGACATCGCTGTAGGTCTGAAGTGGGTTGGCTTGGCTCGTCTGCTTGGCCCACTTCTTCAGCTCGGCTGTCTCTTCCTCGCTGGCGCCATACTCCTGGCACATGATCTCGACGTAGGCGAGGCGGATCGACTGCTGGCCAGTTTCCATCTTGCTCAGCGTGCCCTGTCGAAGATCAAGCCTCTCGGCGATCGCCTTCACCGAGACGCCGGCCTCCTCGCGGAGCTCACGCAGCCTCTCGCCCAGGCGGCTTCTCACGAACGGTGTTCGCGGCTGAGCGTCCTTCGCCATCCATCCTCCTGTGCCTCCTGAGGTGACCAAGTGTGACCGACCTCGAACGAGCGACGCGAGGCACGTCCACCGAACGGATTATTCCCTGAGGAATTATTCCTAAGGTAACTTCGACTGCGGTCGACGTTGTCGACGGCCCGTCTCAGCCTTCGCGGGTTCGAGCAAGACCGAGGCGGGTCAGGTGGTCCGGCCTGCCGTATGCGCTCCCCTCGCATCGGTGGTGTCCGGGCCACCTCGCAGACAAGTGGCGCTTCGCACGACCGCGGGTTCGCCCGCGTGCCGATCTATGCAGCTGGCGAACGTCATGCAGCCCGGACTAGCGGGGAACTGCCGGAGGTGCGTTATGCCGACTGAACTGCTGATCGGCCTGGGACTGGTGGGGGAGCTGCGGCACGCAGTTCCCGCTACGGCACCTGCCTTGTGCCTGGCCGACCGCTCCGGGTGGAGGCTGCGATGATCTCCGGACTCACGCCTCCCGAGCGCTTCCGGTGGCTACCGTACGACGGCGCTCGCCATGCGGTGCCGCGTGAGTTGACGATGCCGGGCTTGAGCGGAACCACCCTGTGCGGCGAGCCCGTGGTCATCCCGGATGCGGCGCCGCCGAAGTACCCGGACGGAATGTGGCCAGAGTGCGTGGCGTGTGACCGGGAGTGGCGCACGCGGACCGGTCAGCAACCGCGACCCGTTCTACCTCCGCCCCGCAGCATCCTTGACGAGCCGCGGCCTGCGCGTATGCGGCGTCCGAAGACCGGAGTCTGCTCATGACGAACGGCGTTCTGGAGAAGATGTTGCGCGACGAGTTGACGCGCGACTTGGAACAGCTCGGCACCGTCGCAGCCGACGGTGACGACGCTTCCGTTCTTTCCATCGCGAGGCGCGACATGCCACGCCTCGTCGCTGCCCTGATTGCGTTGGTTGATCAGCACAAACCGGACGCAGACGGACGCTGTCGAGAGTGCCGGCGCGGCTGGTGGAAGCGCCTACCGGGGCCGTGCCGAATGCTGCTCGCCGTCCGGCTGGCCTGGACGTTGAACGGCCCGAAGCAGCAGGAGTCGAAGGCGCGTGTGTGCTCCGCGTGGAGGCCAGGCAGGGCGAGCCGGTGATTACCGTGGCGGCGTTGGAGATCCTGCTCGAAACCGAGGGCTACGAAAGCCATGCCTTCCCGGTGGACTACGTCGGGGAGATACGCAGGGCGGAGTGCGGCGCGGAGTACGGCGCCGATCAGCTGGGGCCGACAGGTGACACGACGCCCGAGTGCGAAAAGTGCCAGCTTGCATATGGCACGTACATCGCGCAGAGGCTTGAGGAGCAGGTCCCCGTGACGCAGGCCCGGCTTCGGGACATGCTGGATGACATGCCGGAAGGGGCGTGGACGTCGTGAGTGACGGCTTCGACCGGTTCCCGGATGTGCGCGCCGTGTTCGCCACGACGCGCCTCACCGACCTCGCCCAAAAAGCCGAACTCCTTGACGGCCCAACCCAGACACGGATTGTCCGTGTGCTCACGGCTCGCAGCAAGGTTGTCCGCGGTTGGGCGACGGCGGAGCGCCGTGCGGCGGTACTGCTGTCCCTCGGCCTCTCGCTGAACGTCGTTGCGATCCTGTGCGTCGCTACCGGGGCGTACTCCCCGTGGGCAGTTGTCGCCCTGGTTGTCGGAACCGGCGCGTTGAGCGCCGCCGCGCTCTTTTTGTGGCGCGGCAACCAGGACGCCTTAGCGTTAGCCATCGGCACCTACGTCGATATCACCCCGTGGCCCGAGCAGAACGGCGACGCGGTCGAGTAACTGTCCATTCTGGACATCCTTCTTCCCTTGGGAAAGTTGTGCGTTCGCTTACAAAGGTCAACGAGTCGGTGCGCTCCGCGTGGTTGCGCAAGGTCGGCGTGGAGCTACGGGCCCATCGAGAGCGCAGGGGCGTGAACGTCGAAGACATGTACGTCAAAGGGCCATCTCGCCTGTGGAGCATCCCCGTGGCTGATGTTGTCGGCCTTGAGTCTGGACGTCATTGGGTCTCATTGACCGACCTGTTCGGACTGTGTGACTTCCTCGATGTCGATATGTGGGGCCTGCTCTGCGACAGCTACCGGTACGTGTTGGACGAGAAGGGACAGCTTCCTCCGTCGGCGTTCGAGAAGAGCCCAAACGTCTTCAGTGTCGCGATGGCGTACCTGTGGGTCGGCCTGCCAACGTCCACTCTGGCCTTTGTCCAGTGGTGTTGCCGAACGCCACTCGATTGCGTGTGCGGCGCTGACTGTTCCTGCGAGTGTGAGGGCTGCCATCTCAGCCTTCGCCAACGCCGGGCACTGATCCGGACATGGCGCCTGCGGCCCGCGAATCTGAACGAGCTGGCGTTACCGGCGGACAACGATCCGCATCAGGTGTCCACCAGCGACTGACGAAGGCCTCACGTGTACCACGACGTTGACCGAAACTCCTACCGCCGCGCGATGGCGGACACGCTAAAGACGCTCCAGGAGCACTCTGGCCTGACCTACAACGAGACGGTGAAGCGTGCGCGCCTGGGGCCGGGCGCGCTCGGCAAGTTCATCCTTGCCGACAAGGTGCCGTCGATGGAGACGCTCGCCCGCCTCTGCGCGGCCCTCGACGTAGGCGTCTTTTGGGTGCTCGTGCAGGTCTACGAAACATGCCTTGCAGCGCAAGGAAAATTGCTTCCGGTCGACTATGACGACGTTCCCGGCCGTCACGAGCTGGCCGCCGTGCTCGCCTTCGTCGGGGCTCCGGTCTCGGCGATGTCCTTCGCGCACTGGTGCTGTAACAAGGCCTTCGGGTGCCGGTGCGCGCCGCAGTGCACGTGCTCCTGCGCCGGCTGCCATCTCACGGCAGAGGAGCAGGAGCACATTTTCGAGGTCTACCGCCTGTCGCCGCCTGCCCCCGGCTGACAGGCGCTGCCGGGGCAGGGCTCTCCAGGGAGGCCCTGCCCCTCCTTATCAATCACATCCGGCCAGGAGGACTCACGATGACATCCACGCCAAGGCGCACGCCCAAGCCCAAACCCAGGACGCTTGACCTCTCGCCATTGGAGCGCGAGAAGTACCTCGCGGGACTTGTCAGGCGTTACAAGAGCGGGGAGAGCATCCGGCACATCGCCGAGAGCATCGGCCGCCCGTACGGAACCGTTCACCGGTGGCTGTCCAAGGGCGGCGCCCAGTTCCGGCCCCGTGGCGGCAGCAAGCAGAAGCCGATCCCGACGACGTCTCCGATTCCGACGACGTCGTCGCTGGTCGACACGCGCGGATGCTGATCTCATGGTGGCTGACCTACCGCCTCTACCGCGACGAACGCGCGCTGTGGGTCGCCGATGCGAAGGCCGACGGGCTCAGCCTGCCGCAGATCGCCGTCTCGCTCGGCCTCCCGGAAACGCACATCGGCACTGTGCACCCCTGGTTGGTCCGCGGCCGATACCTCCAGTACCGAAGAGCGCTGCCGGGAAACGAAGGAGGAGACCAAGTTGACTGCCACTGTGGACTACACGCGCCACGGCGACGCCGACCTGGTCGCGTTTGTACGCGCTGGGACCGTGGGCGCGTTCGGTCCGTTGTACGAGCGGCACGTCACCGCGGCGACACGTCGCGCCCGCTATTTCGCGCGTTGCAGCGCCGAGGCTGACGCGCTGGTCTCTGACGGCTTTATGCAGGTACTAGAGGCCTTGCTTGCCGGTGGAGGGCCGACCGAGTCGTTCAGCGCGTACCTGTGGAGGACGATCACGAACCTCGCGTTCGCCCGCTCGCGGAAGTTAGCGCGTGAGGTTCCCACCGAGGCTCCGCCGGTTGACGATGCTGATCGCGGGCATGTGCGTCAGGAATCCTTCTTGGACCTGGCAATCGAGGGCGTCGTGGACCGTGCGCTCGTAGTGCGCGCGTTCGCGAGGTTGCCCGGCACGTCGCAGCAGGTCCTTTGGTACACGGAGGTTCTGAACATGTCCCCGGCCGAGGCGGCACCGATTCTGGAGATCGCTCCGGGAGCCGTTGCGGCCCGCGCGCATCGGGCTCGTGACGACCTCCGTACAGCGTGGCTTGCCGCGCATGTTGACACCGTCAGGCCGGCGGGACGCTGTAAGGCCATTGTGGACGAACTGGGCGGATGGGTCCGTCAGACGTTACGCACCCGGCGCAGATCCGCGGTGGAACAACACCTCGGCGGCTGCCTGCGTTGCCGCAAGCTTGTCGCAGAGCTGGCGACGCTGAACGCCATACCGCCAGCAATGCCCGCTCGTATCCACGGGGCGCGCTCGGCATAGCAATACGAACATCGGCGAGCACGGCCTTCACAACCCCGTCGTCCAGTTGTGGGGTGGCGTTGCTGCCGCTGGCGGCAAGAATCGCGGCGAAGTCGTGCAGCTTGACGTTGATATGTAGGGAGATCTCGGGCAGCACGGTGAACGTCAGATCGTCGTCGCAGGGGTCAGGAGCGTGATCATGCCCTTGGCCTGCTCGATGACCGGCCGTGTGGCAGCGATCTTGCGCAGGTCCTGCAACTCGGTTCGGCGGCGGTCTGAGGCTCGGCATGACGTAACGACCGGCCACGGGCACCCGCGACTGTTCCGAGTGAGAGGCCCCAGCTCCAGCTAGCCGGCAGACGGCCTGGAAGGCGTCAGGTCATCTGCTGCGTGAGCACGACGCTGAAGGCTCCGATGATCAGGAACGGGCCGAGCGGTACATCATGACTGGGCCTCGATGGTCGACTGATGCGTAGCACGAGCAGGGCGAGGGCAGCGCCGAACCAGCCAACGAGCGTGCCGACCAGAATCGCAGACAAGCCGAGCCACCCGAGAGCAAGGCCCAGTAGAGCTGCGAGTCGGAGGTCTCCACCGCCGAGCTGGCCGGGTTGAAGGAAGTAGAGCGCTCCGTAGAACGCGAGTAGGACGAGCATGCCAACTCCGGACCGGAGGAGCGGGTACGCGTCGCGGTTGAGCAGGGCAGCCATGCCGAAGAGTGCAGCGAGGACGATTCCGCCGGGCCAGATGAGCTGGGTGGGTAGCGTGCGGGAGTTCCAGTCGATCGCGGCCAGCGGGACACCAACCGCGGCGAGCCAGGAGTAGGCGAACAGGTCGGGTACGGCGCCGATGCGCCAGGCCAGTGCCGAGAACGCGACCGCGGTGACCACTTCGAGTAGGGCCGGTGGCGAGAGTCGCTCGCACCCTGGCGGGAGAAGTGAGCTTCGCTGGATGGCGATCCGCAGGACGCTGGCGATGACGAGTCCGACCAGGCCCCAGCAGCCGATGCTGGCCGCGGTCACTGTGGTACTCGCGTCGTTCGCGTGCTCGCGGATGTGGCAGAGCTCGTCAAGGCTGTACCCCCTGTGGCCCTCTTGTTGCAGCCTTCCGGTGTAACGAGCCTATTGCTGGGTGCCATTTGGACACGGCGGCATTAACCCATTTGGGCGAAGTTTGCCTGGTTTTGGCTGTTCCGACACTTGTGTCCCTTCATAGGGACATTGCGGTCTCCTAGGGGGCGCCAGGTAGACGTGGGGAGTACCACACTAGATCGAAAGGACTTTTCGCAGATCGGAGGGGGTGCACGTGGTCGGGGGCAACGTACACGGCCGCAACGGCTGGCGCAGGGTGGGATTGGCGGTTGTTGGACTCGCGGTGCTGACGTTGGCGGCCTGTAGTTCGAACTCGTCTTCGACGCCTGGGGACACGACTGGGGCGGCAACGCCGCCACCGACGACCAGCGTTCCGCCGTCGTCGGCTTCTCCTGCGGACACCGCGCGTCAACAGGCGACGGCTGCCTACACGGGCATGTGGCGGCAGATGGCCAAGGTGGGCGAGACCGCGGATTGGCAGTCGCCTGAGCTTGCGAAGTACGCGACTGGCGACGCGCTCGGGGTGATCAATCGCAGCCTGTACACCGATCACCTCAACGGTGTGGTGTCCAAGGGCGCGCCGACGAACAACCCCCAGGTGTCCAGCGCGGAACCCGCTGCGAATCCGACCACGGTCATGATCTCGGACTGCAGTGACAGCTCGAACTGGCTGAAGTACAAGGACGGCCAGTTGCTCAATGACGCACCGGGCGGACGGCGCTCGATCACCGCGGAAGTCAAGAAGCAGCAGGACGGCACGTGGAGGGTCACCCGCTTCGCCGTGGAGGGGGTGGGTTCGTGTTGAAACGTTTGGGAGTTGCGGTCGGCCTGTCTGCGACCGTGATGCTGGCAAGCGCGTTGCCCGCGTTCGCGGACGACGGGTACGGGTTTACCGACTGCACCCAGTACCCCAACCCTGGTTGTGAACTTGGTGCAGGCAAGAACCCTCGGCCCGGAAACGGTAACCAGGGCAACGGGAACAGCAAGCCGAATCCTGGCAACGGCAATCCTGGCACGGGGCAGTCCAATGCCAATGGCGACACGATCGTCGGCGGTATCACCAATCTGGCCCAGTGCGGCTACGTGCGCAGTGACTACCAAGGCCCGCCACCGGGAGGCGTGCAGCCGGCGGCCTTCCATGTTCCGCCGAAGACCGGTGCGGTCACGGCGGTGCCTGCGGTGTATCGGCCGCAGCGCGAGTCGGCCACCGTGCAGTTCGCGGTCGCGCAGCCGCGGTTCGCGCAGGCTCAGCCGCCGTCCGGTGCTTGGTACGTCTACAAGTGCACCGGGCCCGGCTTCGCGGATGCGCTGTACCGGCCGCCGGTGTGGATCGCGGATGGCCAGCCGGGTCCGGTGCCGTTGCCGTCGCCGGCCGAGCTCGCGGCGCAGGCGCGGAACCAGTTACGGCTTCCTGCTCCGAAGATCAAGGCGAACCCGGCGGGCGAACAGCTGGTCAGCCTGCCGACGTGGTTGTGGCTGGACCGCAGCAGCTGGGGTGACGTCTCGGCCACCGCGTCGGTGCCGGGCGTGTCGGTGACTGCGGTCGCGAGGCCGACCTCGGTGACGTGGTCGATGGGTGATGGCGGCTCGGTGACCTGTACCGGCCCTGGCTCGCCGTTCCCCGCCGGTGGTGACCCGAAGAGCGCCTCGCCGGACTGCGGCTACACGTACAAGACGTCTTCGGCCGGGCAGCGCGCCGACGCGTTCCCGGTGACCGCGACGGTGAACTGGACTGTGACGTGGTCGGGCGCGGGCCAGGGCGGCACGTTCCCGAACATGACGACCTCGGCCTCGGTGGCGTTCCGCGTGGCGGAGAGCCAGGGAATCGCGACCGGCTGAGCGAAGCCTCCCGCCTCACGAGGGCGGGCGTGCACAACGAAACACCCTGTTGCGAACAAGGCACGTCGAACACCCGAGTCGACGCGTCGCGATGGCGTCATGCCTGAAGGAGGTCGGTGGTGACCACTACCGCAGGTTCGACCAGTACGGACACGACGACGCAGAAACCAGCGTCGCCGAACGCGTGGGCCGGCCGTGACGGCAAGACTCCTTCGCGTTTGAGCGGCAGCGGCCGGCGCCGAAGCGTGCCCTACCTGTTGCTCGGTGTTCTGCTGGTCCTGGTGTGCGCGGCCGGCGGTGTGTTCGCCGGAATGCAGCTGGGTGACCGAGAAAGCGTGCTCGCGCTGGCCCGTCCTGTTGCCGTAGGCCAAGTTCTGACAGCGCAGGATCTCAAGCAGGTCAGCATGGCCGCAGACTCCGGCATGGACGTGATGCCCGCATCGGCTGCGTCCACAGTGGTGGGTCAGCCGGTTGCGTTCAGCCTGCCCGCTGGCTCACTGGTGACCCGTTCGGTGCTCGGCGCGCCGCAGATTCCGGCGCATGGCAAGGCAATCGCCGCCGTGGGGCTGAAGCCGGGACAGTTCCCGCCCGACCTGTCGCCCGGTACCACCGTCGCGGTCCTCACGACTCCGGGGCAGGGCACGACGACCGGAACGTCGACCGGTTCCGGGCAGACGTCGTCGTGGACCGCGGTGGTGACAGGCATTGCCACGCGCGAGACCGAGCAGACCACGGTGGTGTCGCTGCAACTGTCCGAATCGGATGCTCGCGCATTGGCCTCGGCCCCGGCGGGACAACTCAGTCTGGTCGCGATCGCGGGAGGAGGCCGCGGATGCTCATCGCCGTCTGCTCGCTGAAAGGATCGCCAGGCGTGACCACCCTGGCGACCGCGCTCGGCGCCCGTTGGCCGGGCCACGAGAACCCGATCGTGGTCGAGGTCGACCCTGCCGGCGGTGACCTGATGGCCCGCTTCCGGCTGCCCGACACACCGGGCCTGGTCAGCTTGGCCGCGGCGGCACGAGGCCGTAGCGGTGCCGATCCGAATCTGCTCGTCCAGCACACACAGCTTCTCCCCGGTGGCCTGCGGGTGGTGCTCGGCCCGGTCGGTGCCGAACAAGCTCGCGCCGCCCTGACGGTGCTGGCCTCGGGCCCGTCCTCGCCACTGCGGCGGGCCACAGACCAGCCGGAGCCCACGGTCATCGCCGACTGCGGCCGGGTCGATCCGGACTCACCCGCCTTCCCGATCATCCGCAGCGCGGACGCGATGCTGCTGGTCGCCCGCCCACATGACGACGAGCTCGCGCACGTCGCGCTCAAGCTGCAGGCCGCCCAGCAGTGGTCACGACGCCCGTGCTTCGTCCTGGTCGGCGACGGCTACCCGACCGCGGAGGTCTCCCAGGCGCTGCGCATCCCGGTGATGGGTCGCGTGCCGCGCGACGACAAGGGCGCCGCGGTGCTGGGTGGCCAGGGCACCGGCCGACGTGGGCCCGACAAGTCCGCGCTGGGGCGGGCTGCCGCCAGGATCGCACTCAACCTTTATGCGCACGGGCACCAGCCGACCGGCAACGGCGCCCGTGCCCCGCACCTGCGGCTGGCCGTTCCGGGTGAGCCGGTCTCGGGTGCGGCGCTGCAACCGCTCGGGCCGCAAACCCGTAACGGGGCGACGCCATGACGCGGCCTGACATCGGTGATCCGCGCCTGGCGGCGTCGACCAACGGCGCCGGCCCGAACCCGGCGGCCCAGCACACGCCTGGACCAGCGGATCTTCCACACCGGCCCGCCGGGGAAGCCGCCGCGGTGGAACGGCTGCGGCAGCACCTGCGCGAGGAGTTGTCCACCCAACTCAGCCAACGCATCCGGGCCGACGAGACCGCCGGCCGCCCGCCGATGGACGCCCCAGCACGCCGCCGGCTGGCCGAGGCGATCCTGACCGACGCGGCCGAGGCACACGCCCAAGCCGAGCTGCGCAACTCCGCCACCGGCGGGATGCTCGTGGCGCCCGAGGTCGAGCAGCGCCTGATCCGCCAGGTCCTCGACGAGGTCTTCGGCCTGGCCGGTCTGGAACCGCTGCTGGCCGACACCGACATCGAGAACATCAACATCAACGGCGACCGTGTCTTCGTCAAGTACGCCGACGGCCGACGCAAGCGGTTGCCCCCGGTGGTCGGCTCGGACACCGAGCTGATCGAGCTCATCCGCGACCTGGCGGCCCGCTCTGGCGTGGAGGAGCGCCGCTTCGACCGCGGCAGCCCGATCGTCAACTTCCAGCTGCCCGGTGGCGAGCGTGTCTCGGCGGTCATGGCGGTCACCGCACGGCCGTCGGTGTCGATCCGCCGGCACCGGTTCACCACGGTCACGCTGGCCGAGCTGCGCGAGAACGGCACCATCGACCTCGCGCTGGAGAGCTTCCTGAAGGCCCTGGTGCGGGCCAAGCGCAACGTCCTGGTCACCGGCGGCACGGCGATCGGCAAGACCACCCTGCTGCGCGGCCTGGCCTCGGCCATCCCGCCGTGGGAGCGGCTGATCACCATCGAGGACGTCTTCGAGCTCGGCCTCGGCGAGGACGCTGAGGCACACCCGGATGTGGTGGCGCTGCAGGCCCGCGAACCGAACATCGAGGGCCAGGGCGAGATCTCGCTGTCGGACCTGGTGTGGCAGTCCTTGCGCATGTCGCCGGACCGGGTCATCCTCGGCGAGGTCCGCGGCCCGGAGGTCATCCCGCTGACCAACGCGATGTCCATGGGCAACGACGGCAGCATGGGCACCCTGCACTCCTCCAGCAGCCAGGGCGCGTTCACCAAGCTGGCCGCCTACGCCGTGCAAGGCCCCGAGCGGTTGCCGATGGAAGCGACCAACCTGCTCGTCGCCGCGGCGCTGCACTTCGTGGTGCACCTGGAAAAGCCCCGCGACGACCCGAGCAAGCGCGTGGTGTCCTCCATCCGGGAAGTCGTCGGCGCCGACGGCGCCCAGATCATCAGCAACGAGGTCTGGCGCCCCGGCCCGGACCTGCGCGCCGTACCGGGCGCGCCGCTGCGCACCGACACCGTCGACCTGCTCGTCGAGGCGGGCTACGACCCGGACCTGTTCGAGCGGCGCGAAGGGTGGTGGACGCCATGACCACGACCGCCGCCCTGTTCGGCCTGCTCGGTGCCGGTGTGGCCGTCGGCGTCCTGTTCATCGCCGCCGGACTGCGCGGCCGACCCGCCCGTCCGGCGACGCCGTCACGGCTAAGCGCTTGGCTGGCCGCACGGCATGACCGCAAGCGGGTCGGCTGGCTCGTCGTGGCCCTGCTCGCCGGCCTGGCCGTCGGCGCGGTCACCGGCTGGGTGGTCGCCGCCATCCTGACCGCGCTCGCGGTCGTCGGCCTGCCGCGGATCGTCGGCTCGAACGTCGACCACAAGCGCCACCTCGAACGCATCGAGGCGATCGCCGGATGGACAGAGATGCTGCGCGACACCCTGGTCGCCGCGGCCGGCCTGGAACAGGCCATCCTCGCCACCGCCCCGGCCTGCCCCGAGGCGATCCGCGAGGAGATCACCGAGCTGGCCGTCCGGTTGGAGCGCGGCGAACGCCTCGCTCTGTCGCTGCGTCACCTCGCCGACCAGCTGCGCGACCCGACCGCGGACCTGGTGATCTCCGCGCTCGTGCTGGCCGCGGAGCACCAGGCCCGGCAGCTGGCCGACCTGCTCGGCGAACTGGCCAGTGAGGCGCGCGAGCAGGCGTCCATGCGGATGCGCGTCGAGGCCGGCCGCGCCCGTACCCGGACCAGCGTGCGCGTCATCGTGATCACCACGCTGTCCTTCGCGATCGGGCTGGTGCTGCTCAATCGCGGCTACGTCGCCCCGTACGACTCCGCGTTCGGGCAAATCATGTTGCTGTTCGTGGGCGCGCTGTTCGCGGCAGCTTTTGCTTGGCTGGCAAGGATTGCGCGGATGCGTGAGCCGGAGCGCTTCCTCACGGAGCTGGCCACGATCCGGCCCCACGACGCCGACGTGGACGTCGATGACTTGCTCACCGGGAAGGGGGCGTCGTCATGATCAGCGCGTTGTTGTGGGGCGCCGGGCTCGGCGTCGGCTTGTGGGCGCTCGTGGTGTACGTGTTTCCGCCGAGGCCGCCGCTGCGCGCTCTGGTCGACCGGTTGCACGCGACGCCCGCGCCGCCACCGATCCTCACGGCGGATTCCGACGGCTGGGCGTTGCGCGTGGGCCGTCCGTTCATCAAGCCGTTGGCCGCGCTCGGGTTGCCCAACCGCAAGCTGCGCAACGATCTCGCGGTCACCGGCAAGAGCATCGAGCACCACCTGGCCGAGAAGGCCACGCTGGCGCTGACCGGGCTGTTGCTGCCGATCCTGATGCACCTGCTGTTCGTCGTGGCCGATGTTGGTCTCGGCTGGGAAGTCCCCGCGGTCGCGAGCCTGCTCTTTGCGCTCGGTGGGTTCCTGTTGCCGGATATCAGCGTGCGGCAGGAAGCCGAGCGGCGGCGCTCGACCTTCCGGCACGCGCTGTCGGCCTACCTGAACTTGATCCGGGTCCTGCTGGCGGGCGGCGCCGGAGTCGACGGCGCGCTGTCGGACGCGGTCGGCATCGGCAAGGGCTGGGCCTTCCAACAGCTGCGCCGCGCGCTGGTCACCGCCAAGCTGACCCGCACCACCCCGTGGTCGACCCTCGGTCAGCTCGGCACCGAGCTCGATGTGCATCAGCTGTCCGAGCTGGCCGCCTCGGTCAGCCTCGCCGGCACCGAGGGCGCCCGCGTGCGCGCGAGCCTCGCGGCCAAGGCCGCGGCGCTGCGCACCCGTGAACTCACCGACGCTGAAGGCGAAGCGCAGGCCGCCACCGAACGGATGAGCCTTCCCGTGGTGATGCTGTTCGGCGGGTTCCTGATTTTTATCGGGTTCCCTGCCCTCGCGAGCGTGCTGGGAGGTCTCTGAGTTCCACAAGAACTGTCCATACCGGACCCCGGACAACAGGGGAGAAGCTGATGTTCACCGAAGTTCAGATCCTCATCGCCCGCATCCGGGCCGAGCTGGAGCGGCTGCGCCGCGACGAGGCGGGTTACTCGACCGAGGCGGTCGTGGTGACCGCGTTGCTGGCGGCGCTGGCCATCGGGGTGATCGCGATCATCGTCGTCAAGGTCACCCAGAAAGCCAACGGGATCAACCTTTAGGCCGGTGACCGCGATGTCTCGACGCCTGGGCCGACCCCGCACGCCGAACACGCGCGAGCGTCCACACCGGATGCGTGTGCGGGCGGCGTTGCGCCGGTTGCGGACGGATCAGCGTGGTGCTGGCACGGTCGAACTCGTCGTCGCCACGCCTCTGCTGTTGCTGCTGATCCTGTTGATCGCGCAGTTCGCGCTCTACATGCACGCCACCCACATCGCCCAAGCCGCTGCCTCCGAAGCCCTGTCCGCGGCACGGGTGTATGGCGGCAGTACGGCCGCGGGCAATGCCGAAGGACAACGAGTCCTTACCCAACTCGGAAGTGGCCCGCTGCAAGGAACATCGGTCAACGTTCAGCGAGGATCGACCCAAGCATCCGTGACGGTCACCGGAACCGTGATCAACGTGATTCCGTTCGTGACCTTCACGGTGCACGCCGAAACCGTTGGGCCCGTTGAGAAATTCACCCCGCCGACCGGAGCAGGGGCGGTGGCACCATGACTGCGGCACGCCGTCTTCCCGCGTTCGCGCGCTCGATGCGCGCGAGTATTCGCGCGCTGCGCTGGGACGAACGAGGCTCCGCTGCGGCCGAGCTCACTCTACTGACCCCGCTGCTGATCCTGCTGCTGTTGTTCGTGGTGTTCTGCGGTCGGCTGGCCGACACCAGGCTGCGGATCAACGACGTCGCGCACCAAGCGGCCCGCGCCGCCACCCTGGCCCGCACCCCATCGCAGGCCACCGCCAACGCCCAAGCCACCGCCAACGCAGCCTTGGTGTCCGCGGGGATCACCTGCCAGTCGTTGTCGGTGTCCACCGACACCCAGGGACTCAAGCCGGGCTCCACGGTGACCGTCACCGTGTCCTGCAGCGTCGGCCTCGGGGACCTGACCTCGCTCGGCGTGCCCGGCAGCCGGACGTTCCAATCCAGCTTCTCCTCCCCGGTCGATGTCTGGCGCGGCGATGCCCGTGAGTTCACGAATTCTGAAGCTCCGTCAGGGAGGAACTGACGTGCACACGGCGCGAATGAGCGTAGTTGGATGCGTCGGTTGTGGAACCGACGGTGGATCACGAGTCAGCTGTGGCCAAGTTGACCAGTTGGGGGTCGTCGACCGTGGAGGTGTAGCGGGTGGCGGCTTGAATGCTGAGACCGAACAGATCGACGATGCGGCGGGCATCGCCGTCGGTTGCGCGGGCTTCGTCGAGGATCCGGTCTTCGCGGATGGATGTGGCCGTCAGGCCAGGCCCGATGGTCAGTTTGATCCAGCGTTGGCCGACGGGGATGGTGCGTGCCGCTGTCCGATAGTGCAGGAAGAGGTAGGTGTTGAGACTGTTGGGCCATCGTGTGTTGCGGTAGTCGAGGTAGGCGCGCAGCCGGTTCTGGACGGGTTCGGCGAGCACGATGACGCGGCCTGCATAGTGCAATCTGCCGTCGCGGATGTCGGTGAGTTGCAGTACTCGGAGTTGCCTGGGACTCAGTGCGTGGAAGGCGATCAGAGCGACGACCAGCGCTTGCGCTGGGGCTGGGGAGTTGATCGCTTCGCGCAGCGCTGCGACGTCGGCTGGCAGCGGTTGGCGGGCTTCGGTGAAGCCCGTTTTGAGTCGGGCCATGGGGTTGGTGAACAAGACTTTCTGTCCCTTAAGGACGATGAAGATCGATTTGAGCCCTTGTCCGGCTTCTGCGCGGGGATTCCCGCTCGGCGGCAGGGTGTCGAGGATGGTGGTGCGGGAGATCTCGCGCAGCGAGTCGTGTCCAGCGGCGGCCCAGGTACGCAGTGCCGGCAGCGCCCATTGCAGGAGCAGGCGGATGGTGCCTTGGGTGCGGGGCCGTCGGCGTGGCGGGATCGGGCACCCGTTCTTCATGATGTCGAACCAGGTGCACAGCTCGCCCAGCATCGTGTCGGGCAGCCCGGCGATGTTGCGTTCGAACCACACGTCGAAGGTCGGTGTGCGGTCCTCCTCAAGGGCGCCCGCGGCGGTGAGGATCTCCAGAACTGCCCAGACTGGCAGCTCGATACCCTGCAGGGTGATGACATCGCTGGCTTGGATCGGTGCGTTCGAGTCGTCTTGCAAGCCCAGCAGGATGCGCAGGCCGTGGCAGGTGTCATCGGTGGTGCGTGGTGTCCAGCCGTGCAGAGCGGCGTGGTCGCGGGCATAGCGGTCGAGCTCGGCGGCACGGATCGGGTCCGGTGGTTGCGGCAGGCCGGCCCGTCCATGCGCAGCGAGGTCACGTCGAACACCGAACAGCACATGCTGGTCGCCCGCGGTCATCTGAATCGACGATGGCTGCGGCACTGGGTTGGTCCGCGGCGGGCGTGGAGTGTCGCGTCGGAAGGACATTCCGGCGAAGAACAGTTGCTGGCCGTCGCGGTTGGCGCCCGCCAGGTCGAGTGGCTTGCCGAATTCGCGCATCATGCTGGCCTGTTTGTGGCACAACCGGCAGCATCCTCGATCGCTGATATGCCTTGTGGCGTTGCAGATGCAGCACTTGGCGACGGTGTTGTACTGCCGTCGCCATCCGTCGCAGCCACGACACAACCACGACAGGGTGCGGGTCGCACCCCAAGCGTGACAGTCCATGCAGGACTCGACTCTGGCGATCGCCGACGGGTGGCAGCGACGACAGAGCCCGGAGGCGTAGTAGTCGATGCGGGACGCGCAGCGCAGGCAGGGCGGTGTGACGACTGGTCCGCCAGGCCAGCAGGCAAAGCAGTAGTCCACCCGCGCCATCGCGATCGGAGTTGTCTGGCAAACGACGCACAGGTTCTTACGTCCGTTGCTCACGCCGGAGGAACTGTTCGGTTGCGGCCCAGGCGTGGCGCGACCGCCGGTCCTGTTGTGCCGGCCTCAGCTGCTTGTGCCGGGCGCCGGGCGGCGACCTTGTCTGGTTCACAGATCAGCAACTCCGCCGAGTCGCAGTCCAGCACGGTGCAGATGACGTCCAGGTCGTCGAGCCGGATCGAGGTCGGGGTTCCGGTCCAGAGCGCGGACATCTTGCCCGCGCTGATCTCGAGCCCGGCCGCAGCCAGCTGTCGGCGCATCTCGGTCGACTTCCAGATTCCGCGTTCAGCGGCCTTCATCCGTAGGTTCCAGCGCATCAGCGATCTCCTTTCCGTTTCCCGTGAGCCGGGCCGCTACTCGGTCGTTGGCAGTGGCCCAAGCATGCTCGATGTGGTCGTCGTGGACGTGGATGTAGCCGGTCGTGGTCGAGAGCCACGAATGACCAAGAAGGTCCTGAATTGCTTTGAGGCCAACGCCTCTGGCATACAACGACGAGGCACAGAAGTGCCGCAGACCGTGCGGGGTGAGCCTGCCGCTCCACGCTGGCAGCCACCGGCCGACCGCCCCTGCAAGCCCGGACCGCAGCGCGTCGTCACCCGCGCGCAGACACGCGCCGGTGTAGGTGTCGCGGCGTTCGCTGGGCAGCAGTGGTGCGTCGGGGTCGTCGTAGTCGTCGCCGAACTGGTGACGCACGTCGGTGAGCCACCACGTGATCAGTGCGTTCACCGAGTCAATCGCCGGAACCAGGCGGGCTTTTGGCCCTCTGCCTTGGCTCCCTTTCCCGAAGCGCACGTGGAGCTTGCCCAGCTCACCGAGGTCCGGCCGCCAGTCGCGAATGTCGAGCATGACCGTCTCGGTGATCCGCAGACCAGCCCGACGCCACAACGACGCGGCCAGGTAGTCCCTCGCTGCGGGCAAGTACTTCCGTGCCTCGGGCAGCGCCGTACGCCACGCGGAGAACAAGGTGTCGACCTCGTCCTGGGCGGGCGGGATTCTGGACACGCCGTAGTCGGCTTTGGCAGGCCGGTTGTACTCGTCAATCGGCTGTGCCACAACGAACCCGGTCAACGCGTGCAGATCGCCTTGATACCTGAAAACAAGGAAGTCGAAGAACTGCGCCAGCTTCCATGCCTTCTGCTGCACGGTGGACTTGGCCTGCGCCCTGTCCTTGCGCAAGTACAGCAGGAACCGGTCGGCGTCTTCCGCGGTGATGGTCCACACCGGTCGTCCGACGAAGCGGGCGAACTCGAACACCGCGGCGCGGTGGTTGCTGACGTGCTTGTCGGTGATCCCTGCACCGGCCATCGCCAGCGCGTATTGATCCACCAACTCTTGTTCGTAGTCCTCTTGCTCCTGAGGCGTCCGCAAATGCCGAGGCGACCTCAACGACCGAACCTCAGCAAGCACCACGCGTACCTCGGTTCAACCAGAGCGACTAGGAGTCGCGAAGGTCGACAGTCTGTCAGGAATCCCGACGAATGGTCAGAATCGTTATGCGAACGAGCGCACCCATCCTGGCCTGCACGTGGCCATCACCAGCCAACTCGCACCGATCAACAACCGGCGGGACTTCCCACAACCGCCCCGAACGCCCAAGCGGGAGGTGCGCCATGAGGGTGGCCGCATCGCTGCGCCGCCAAGTCGGCTGCCTGCGCGAAGACCAGGACGGCCGGGTGACCGCCTTCGTCGTCATCATCGCCCTCGCCGCGCTGCTGTTCGCCGGGCTCGTGCTCGACGGCGGGCTCGCTCTGGCCGCCAAGGTCGGCGCGATGGGTGAGGCGCAGGAAGCCGCGCGGGCCGGCGCCCAGGAGATCGACCTGACCGCCTACCGCGCCGACGGCACCCTCCGCCTGGTCCCGCACCAGGCCAGCGCCGCGGCCCACAGCTATCTCGCCGCCGCAGGCCACACCGGCACCGTGTCGGTCGCCGGCAACACGGTGAACGTGACCGTCAGCATCGACCATCCGACTCAACTGCTCGGGCTGGTCAGCATCGGCTCAATCACGGTCACGGGAACCGGGCAGGCCCAACCGCAACGCGGGATCTCTGGAGTCCTCCCATGACGACCTTCACATGCTCGTACCCAGTTCAGTGCCATACAGGGGAAGGAGACCAGGATGGCGACGACTGAAGAGATCGAACGCCGTGTCGAGCAAGCCGACGCGGCCCGTAGCGCGAAGAGGGCCGTTGCGGCCAAGCGCGTCGGTGAACTCGCACTGCTGCGGGCAGAGGTGGCCGAAAAACTCGGCGACATCGAGCGAGAACTCGGTGATGTTCTTGCTGAGTCCAGCGACGTCATCAGCGTTGACGAGCTGGCCAAGTTCACCGACGTACCGGCCACCGACCTCACCCAGTGGCTCAACGGCCGCAAGACGACTCGCTCCAGCCGCAAGCGGTCCACCGCCAGCACCGCTACCGCGAAACGGGACGCGAGCCAAGCATCGTCCACATCGAACACGGCGCTGGACACCCAGCAGTCCGCGTCACCCGAGCTCGCCGGGCCTCGCAACGGCGCGGCGGACACCTCCACCCGGATTCCCACGCCGGTGACATGACGCCGCTGTCTCCGGTGGCAACCGCGGAGCCGTAAACCTGTACGTCCAAGGAATCGAGCACGCCGTGACCGCACACTCGCACTCCTCTCATCGGAAGCCGATACGGCCGAGGACAAGCCGGCCAGGCTGGTGGGCGCTCGCCATCACACTCCGGTTCGCGCGAAGTCTGCTCGCGCTCGTCGTCCTGCTCGCGCTCGTGGCGGGCTTGCCCTGGGCCCTCGTGCACTTCGTGGGTTGGCCCCTGCCTAACCACGTGCCGACGTGGGACGAGATCCAGGCGACGTTGCTCAACCCGATGAGCGCGCAGTTCCTGCTCAACACCCTGGCGGTGCTGTGCTGGATCGTCTGGTTCTTCTTCGCGCTCGACGTCCTGCGCTGCACCGTCGATGCGGCGCGCGGGATCACCTGGCCGCAGGTCCGCCCACCTGGCCCACTGCACGGGCTCGCCGCAGCCCTGATCGGCAGCATCGTGCTGACCCTGCTCGGCAACCGGACCCCGTACACGGTCCCGACCCCGACCGCCGCAGCCGTTACCGGCGATCTCGTGCCAGCCGCGGTCGTCGCGCCCTTGACGCCCGGCCTGGCCACCCAGGCAGCAGGCCCGCAGACGGCCGCGGCCGCGGCCCCGGCGACCACCTTGGTGATCGATCGTGCAGCACCTGCCCCGCCGGGCATGGTCCAGGTCACCGAGGAAGTCCGACTTCCCCGGGACGGGATCTACGACAGCCTGTGGCGGGTCGCCGAACGGATCTACGGTCCCGGCGGCGGAAGCCGTTGGCCGGAGCTGTTCCAGCTCAACCGCGGCGTGGAGCAGCCCGACGGTCGCGCGCTGACCCAACCCAACCTCGTTCGCCCTGGCTGGAAGATCACCGCCTACATCGCGGTCCCGCCCGAACAGCATCCCGGCGAGCAGCAGCCGCAGGTACCGCCCCCGCAACCACTGCCTCCTCCGACGAGCACAGCGCCGACCACGCCACCGTCTACACAGCCCGCGCCGAACACGACCCCAGCGCCGGCCACGGACCAGGCTGGCGAGCACAGCGACGACCAGGCCGAACCGGGACTGGATCTGCTGACGGGTGTGTTCGTCAGCCTCGGCCTGGCCGGAGCGATCACGACGGCCATGGTGTCGGCCCGGATGTGGCGCCGACGCTGCTACCGCGTCGGCAGCGGCGACCGCATCGACCTGCAGCGACCGATCGCGCCCGTAGTCCGCGCCCTGAGGGCCGCGCATGACCAGGACGACAGTGAACGCAGGCCCCTGGACGACGTGGAGTTCGTCGACCTCGCGTCGGCTCCACCGCGGGTCCACATCACCGCCGCCGGAGATCTGGAACCCGACGACGAACCAGTCTCCGTACCGGCGAGGGTTGGCGTGCGGGGCGATCGCGAACTCGCCCTGAACCTCGCCAGTACCCGCGGCCTCGGCCTCGCCGGACCCGGCGCCACCGCCGCTGCCCGCGCGCTCTTGCTGCACCTGCTCACCGAACAGCAGCCCGGCGACGGCATCCGCGTGCTCGTACCCGCCGACGATCTGCACCTCGTCTTCGATGGCGCCGGCGTCGAGAACCTGCCATCCACCGTTCACGTCGTCGCCACGCTCGACGCTGCCCTCGATGAGATGGAAGCGGCCCTGCTCACCCGGACTCGCCACGCCATCGAGGAGACCGAAGCCCAGTTCACCCCGGCTTCGCTCGTGCTGCTGGCCAGCCCCGCGCCCCACGCGGAACGCCGCCTGCAAGCCGTGCTCGACAACGGCTCGACCCTCGGCCTGGCCGGCGTGTTTCTCGGCCAGTGGCGCCCCGGCGCGACCGTGCGCGTCCGCCACGACGGCACCGTTTGCGCGACCAGCCCCGGTCTCGGCGATGCCCTCGCCGACACGCACATGTTTAGGCTGCCTGCCACCGATGCCACGGAGTTGCTTGCCGTGCTCCGCGATGCCGAAGGCCCCTCCGACCTGGCTACGCCGAGGCGCGCAACCGGCGACGAGCTCGCACTGTCTGCGGACGATCACGACGTTGTACCGACGCCGCCCGTCCCCGAGCAGCGCTCGGTTGACGAGATGACTCAGCTTGAGTCCACCCGCCCACTGGAACAGGAAGACAACCAGCAGACCCGACCGGCCCCGAGCCTGCAGTTGCTGGACGTTCACCCCATCCCCGTGGACGTCCAGCCGAACGGCCCGGCCTCAGCCATTCCGGACGACACCGACGAGCGCCGCACGACTGCCGAGGACGTCAAGCCAGCCGCAGGCCAGGAATCGGCCGCTGATGAACCCCGGAAACGGGACAACGGTGACGTGGCAGCACCGCAACCCCCGCTGGTTGTGCATGTGCTGGGACGCCTGCACCTGGCACTGCGCGGCGACGAGGGCGACCGCGAGCTCAGCGGCGCGCTGACCCCGAAGCAACGGGAACTGCTCGTCTACCTCGCGCTGCACCCCCACGGTGTCCGCCGCGAAGTCCTCAACGAGGCCCTCTGGCCCGACAGCCGGCCGCCGCGGCCGTACAACTCGTTCCACAACACCCTGTCCATGTTGCGCCGTGCCCTCACTGACGCCACTGACGGCCGGCTCGACAACCTCGTTCTCAACGATGACGGCCGCTATCAACTCGACGACGAACTTGTCGTCGTCGACTACTGGCAACTTCAGCACGCCCTGCAGGCGTCCAGCTCACCCGATGTCGAGGCCCAGCTGCACGATGCCGTCGAGCTCTATCAGGGCGACCTCGCCGAGGACCTGCTCGTGCCCTGGATCGAATCGTTCCGAGAGGCCACCCGACGCGACGTCCTGGACGCGCTTGGCGCACTGATCCGCGCGCACGGCGACAGTGAGCCAGAAACCATGCTCACGCTGCTGGAACGCACCCGGAAGCTCGACCGCTACAACGAGGGCGTCTACCGCGACATCATCCGCACCCAAGCCCGCCTCGATCAGTACGCTGCCATCCCGCGCACCCTCGCCCTGCTGACCACCACACTGGACGAAATCGGCCAGCGCCCCAGTGCCGACACGTTCAACCTCGCCGACTTCCTCCAGCGCCGCGGCAGCACCCGGCGGCCGGTCTCCACCAACAACGCCGCAGTCAGCTGAACCGCGTCCACCATCGCAGCGATACCTCAGTCAGACCGATCATCGCCTTGCGGCGGATCGCCGTCCTCCAGCGTCTTCTGCAGGCGCTCGATCAGATCGAGGTTCTCTTCCGCCCAGTCGATCAGTGGCCGCGCCCGGACCAGCAAGTCCGCGGCAGCCGGCGTTAGCGAGTACACCACCGACCGCGGGAAGGTCCGCTCCTCGACCCGGTCCACCAGGCCTGCGGTCTCCATCCGGCGCAGGGTGCGGCCCAACGCCCGACTCTGAATCTTGCGGACCGTCCCGGTCCACGGGTCGAACGTAGTCATGTCCTGGATGGCGGCATGAAGCTCGTTGTAATGCAGGGGCCCAGCGCTCAACGCCACCAAGATGTGCGTTAGCCATTCCCCGTTCAACATATGACGGAGATCTCGCGACCGCGCTAGGTGCCTATCATCCCCCATTCCCATGTACACCCCCAATGATCGTTCGCGACAGCCCGTCCGCACCTCGTCCCCGCAGTACAGGCGAGCCCTGAGATTCAGAGATTAGAATCGCGCCTTTCCGGTTGTGCGGGTATAGTTTTGCCCGATATCAGCGGGCCTGATGATCAGTGTCAAGGTTGTCAACGCTACGTCAAACGGGGTTCCCCGTGCAGCGTGTTTCTACTTAGGGCGGACCGGTGTCACTACATCGAGTGACCGACTAGTAGATCAACAGTACGATCGGTGAATCGCTTTGTAGCGTCCTGGCCAACTACCCGACGACGGTCCGATCCAGCTACCTGTTAGAGCGGTAGCCCTCCAGTGCGACGAAGTGCCTGTTCACTCCTGTCGTGGGGGCTACCGATGCTGCGCCCGACTCGTCGGCCGACAGGCATATGAACAGTCGTTTTGGGTGGGTGGTCACCTGTCGCATCTCTTGACCCGGTGGTCGTCTTGACTGCGATGGTCGCCATCTCCTCGTGCCCCACTCTCCACCGGGCCAGCTCTATCTGTCTTCCGTTGCCCCTTGCCCGCGCCTCCCGCTCTGCATGCTTGCTTCGCGCTGATCGACTTCCATCAATTTTGGCACCGCGTCAATCTGGATTCAAAGCAATCCCACCTTGACAAGCGCTATGCCCATCATTTGTCAACTGGTTCTCGGTTATTGAGAATTTCTCTCGGACGAATTGCATTTTGGTGGGGTTCGACTGCTGGACAGTGCAATTCCCGATCTCGGCAATTCTGCCGCCTGAATCCGAACTGTTTGCAGTAACGAGCTGTCCGGGTGCCGCTGGTCGCGTCCGCTGGGCTCCGTCGTGCCGGTCGCTG
>NZ_JAXAVW010000050.1:0-66377 GCF_033949945.1 Lentzea miocenica | reverse complement strand
TCCGGCCTGGGGGCCGTTCTCGTCCGCATGTTCAACAATCCGCGCTCGTGACGAGTTGAGGAAGAACAAGCCTCAGGAGAGAGCGGAGGTCGCGTGATCACCATCGTCGTGGTCGTCGTGGTGGCATTCACGGTCATGGCCTTGCTGGGCAAGGGCTTCGCCTCCGCCCAGCGCGCGAACGCGTTGGCCGAGCAGACCCCTCTCCTGGCCGAACTGGCGGAAAGCCTCGGCGGCGAGCTGATGGGCCCCGACAAGGCGAGCACGTGGTCCCCGAAACTTCGCTGGCCCGCACTGACCCTCGCCTTCCAGCGCGGACCGTGGCACGTCCGGGTCAGCGAGACCTCCCGCGCCAGGGGACCGGGGCGCGGCGACACCAATGTGATCTTCGCGCACTGGATCGAGATCGCCACGGTTCCCGTGCCGCACCGGAGGCTCCCGCTGGAGTTCTTCGAGCTGATCTTCGAAGACGGGTTCGTCCGCGTGGAGTGCGGCGGGCAGATCCAGGCCGACGAGCTCGTCTTCCTGGTCGACATGATCGTGGAGACCCTCGACCTCATGTCCGGAGTGGAGCCGAGGGACCCCTCCGCGATCGTCTGACCCGCTCTGTAGCACGGGTCACTCAGCCACATCGATTCGTCCGTTTCGCCGCGAACCCGAATCTCCTCCTGCCACTATGACGCCCGCTCGCGCGATCTTGTGCGGGCGAGTCTTCAGGGGGAGGTCCTTGTGCCGTCGGCGGCGTTCGAGCAGCTGGTCGCTCAGTTCGAGCGGTTCCAGTCTCAGATGCAGCGCGTTGACCAGCAGTTCGCCAACGTCGGCGAGATGCAGCAACAGCTGACCGAGCTGGAAGCGGTCGCCACCTCGGCCGACTGCGCCGTGACGGTGGTGGCGGGACCGTCCGGCAGCATCAAGGACATCAGGCTGACCGACCTGGCCATGCGCCGTCCGCCACACGCACTGGCCGCAGAACTGATGAGCACGCTGCAGAAGGCCGTCGCCGAAGCCGCCCGCCGCCAAGCGGGGATCGTCGAGGGCGCGATCGGCGACGACATGAAGCTCTCCGACCAGGTCCTGGAAACCCAGGCCCAGCTCTTCGGAATGTCCAAAGAGGAGCTCCGCGCCGTCAGGGCTGAGGAAACGACGCCGCAGCCGCCCGCCGCTCCAGTCCCGCCGCGTCCTCCGCTGCCGCCGATGCCTCAGGCCGGCGGGCCCGCCCGGCCGCCCGCGCCGCCACGCAGGCCGACGCCCGAGCCGCACGACGACTTCTCCGACCAGAACGTGCTTCGCGGCAATTCGTGGACCGAGCGCTCGTCACAGCCTCCTCCCGCTGCTCCGTCCAAACAGGACGGCAAGTTCCTGAACCTCTTCGACGACGAGGACGGGCGATGACCGGGTTCAGCGTCAACCCCGAAGAGCTGCGGCAGTACGCGGACAAGCTTCAGGAGCACCGCGGTTTCGCCGGCCAGGTCTCAGGTCTCGTGGACAAGTCCGATGTCGGCGACAAGTCGTGGGGTGTCGTCGGGATCTTCGTGAAGCAGCAGTACACGGAGATGCTCGGGGATCTCAAGGAGACGCTCACCGCCATGACGGAGGGTTTGGACTCCGGTGCGGAGAAGTTCCGCGACACCGCGAAGGGCTACGCGGACCAGGAAGAGGCTCTGAAGAAGATCCTCGACGGCATTCAGGTCGACAGGGGGTAGGGCCGGCATGGCGGAACAGGACTACACGGCCGGCTCCGGCGACCAGCAGGTCAAGATCACCGTCGGCGAGAAGACGCTCGGGCAGAAGGCCGAGGAGAACGCGCCGATCTGGGGCAACTTCGTCAAGGCGAAGGAAGCCGCCGGCAAGACGGGCGACACCGGCGGCGTCGCGGGGCTGACCTCCGAAGGCAGCGCGCTGGTGACGTCGGTCGTCGAGTTCGGCCAGGGCATGATGATGGACCCGATCGGCTGGTTGGTCGGACAGGGACTGAACTTCCTCATCAGCGTCGTGCAGCCGCTCGAAGACGCGATCCACTTCGTCAGCGGCGACGGTCCGGCGTTGCAGCAGGCCGGCGAGAACTTCGGCGCGATCGCCCAGGGCATCTCCGACCTGAGCACGAGGTTCACCGAGGACTTGCAGAGCACCGTGACGACCTGGGGCGGCAGTGCCTCCGAGGCGGCCGCCACGAAGCTGGGCGAGTTCGCCAGCGGCATCGACGGCGTGGCGGGCCAGGCGGGTGAGCTGGCCGAGTTGCTGATGATGTCGTCGATGGTCATGCAGATCATCGAGGACGTCATCAAGGCGATCCTCTCCGAGCTGATCACCTGGCTGATCATGATCTGGATTCCCGCACTGGCCGCCGCCGTGCCGAGCTGCGGCGCGTCGACGGCTGCCGCGGGTGCCGCGACCGGCGTCCGGATCGCCTCCACCGCGAGCCGGGTGTCGCGCATCGTCGCGAAGCTGCGCCAGCTGCTGACCAAGATCATGGACTTCCTCCGGAACCTGGCTGCCAAGGCCAAGAACCTCGGCGCCGGTTTCAAGAAGGCCATGGCGGACAAGAAGGTCCGCAGCCAGGATGCGACGGACGCGCTCAGGGGCAAGACGAAGTGGGAAACGTTCCGCAGCAACCCGGTCACCCGGATGAACAGCCACGAGGGCATGGTCGGTGAGCGGATGCAGCAGGGCTTCTGGAAGTCGATGGGTGACGCTGTCGGAAACGAGGCGCTTGCTCAGATCAACTACGGACACGAGAAGGGTGCGCGAAACGCCTCCCTCAAGCAGCAGGCCGCCGAGTCGCGCGAGACCGGAACTGATCACTCGAAACAGCGCATCGAAGGGTATCTGGACCTCTGATCATGGATCTTCTCAAGCTGTGGGTGACCGACTACCTGCTCGATCCGCTTGTGCTGACCGGCCTCAGCGGCATGATCGTCTTCTTGGTCGTGCGGCGCTGGCTCCAGTTCCGCAGCCACAGGAAGGGGCGGGACGCGCAGATCGCCGCGCTGACCCCGTTGGCGCAGCGGCTCGGAGGACAGGTGCTCGGTCCTGGCGAGGCGGCCATGTGGACGGCTGAGTTCTGCAAGCCGTTCTGGAACGAGTTCGCGATCGCGTTCCGGTCGAAGCGTCAGTTCGACCTGTCGCTGGACTTCCAGCGCGGCCCGTGGCACGTCAGGGTGACCGAGGCGTCGATCAGGTACGACAGCCGTGGTCTGGGCGTTCGTTGGCTGCAGGAACACCGCATCGAGATCGCCACCGCTCGCCTTGCGCCGCTGAAGGTCACCCGGCCGAACAAGTACAGCGTCAACAACGGGCAGCCGCTGTCGCCCGGCCAGCTCGAGTCCGAGTGGAAGCAGATCGTCAGCCACCAGCCGGAGACCGCGAAGCAGACCGATGCCGCGTGGCTGCCCGTGCCGTTGGCGCCGCCCATGGATCAGGAGTTCTCCGCGTACGGCAGCGATCCCGCGGCGGCGGCCAGGGAACTGAACTTCGACGCGCTGCACTGGCTCATCGAGCACGAGCAGGGCCTGCCGGGCTGGGCCAGGAGGATGTCGCTCACCTTCGAGTCCGGGTTCGTCTACCTGGTCGCCCACGACCACATCTACCCCGACGACCTGATGGGCGTGGTCGACACGATCTGCGGGCTGCTGGACCGCATGCCGGGTGTGCGGCCGAGGCACCCTGCGGCGGCGGTCTGAGTCAGCACCGGGGTCAGCGCGGCGTGACGGCGAAGCCGGACAGCACGATCTCCTCCAGGTCCGGGTCGTCGTCTTCCCGCACCCGCTTGTAGTTGAAGCCGAACAACCAGATCGCGTAGGCGAAGAAGTCCGCGACGCTGCGCATGGCGTGCAGGTAGAGGGGCGGTCGGCGGCTTCGCGGCCGAAGCGCTGGCGCGGGTCGATCCTCGCAACGAGAAGGGTCTGCGGAACGAGTCCCTCCGGCAGCAGGCCGACGAGGCGCGCGCGACGGGGACCGACTACTCGAAACACCAGATCAAGGGATACCTGGACATCTGATCATGAACACATTGCTGAAAGGCCTGTCGGAGCTGGTGCTCAGCCCCTTCTTCCTGGCGATGGTCGTCATGGCCGTCGTGTTCGTCGTCGTGCGGCGCTGGTTCCACTTCCGCAGCCGCCGCAAGTCGCTGGACGAGCAGATCGCCTTGCTGACACCGCTGGCGGCAAGCACCGGTGGCACGGTGATCGGTCCGGAAGGCGACACCACCGCCTGGTCGGCAGGGGTTCAAGGGCCCGTGGTCGAGCACGTCGAGGGCTTCTTCGCGAAGCTGCTCCGGCGGTCCAAGCCGCGGTGGGACCTGGCGTTCGACGTTCAGCGAGGTCCGTGGCACGTCCGGGTCACCGAGGCGTCCGTGCGAGTGTCCAACCCCAGTGGGTACGGGGTGCGGTGGGAGCAGGAGCATCGCATCGAGGTCGCCACCGCGCGGATGGCACCGATCCGGATCAGCCGGGCGTTCAAGTACACCACCAGTGGGAATCCCGTTTCCCAGTCCGACTTCGAAGCCCAGGGGACCGGCCTGCTCAAGCGGCCGCCGTTGACGGCGCAGAACGACCACGCCGGGTGGCACCAAGTGCCGATCGCTCCGCCGATGGACAAGGAGTTCTTCGCCTGTGGCAGCGATCCCGTCGCCGCACGCTGCGAACTGAACTTCGACGCGTTGCACTGGCTGCTCGACCGGGAGAGTGACCTGCCGGTCTTCGCGCGCTCGATGCGGCTGACGTTCGAATCCGGGTTCGCGTACATCGTCATGCTCGATCACATCGAACCGGACCAGCTGATGGTCGTGGTCGACACGATCTGCGGGCTGCTCGACCGCATGCCCGGCGCGCGGCCGAGGCACCCGGCGGCGGCGGTCTGAGGCAGGGGCAGGCAACGGGAGCGCGCTGTCGGCCGTCCTTCAGCTGTGGACACCACACCGGAGACCGACGCGCGTTCGGGCACACTGCACGACGTGGTCACCACCGAGGTGAAGCCGGGCAAGAGCGGGTTCGCCACGTTTTTGCTGGTCGTGTGCGCGATGGCGTTCGTCACGGCGGCGTTCATCAGGCTGCTCGGCATCGACGGCACGCGGTACATGATCGCCACGACCTCGTTGATTCCCTACATCACGGTCGTGGGGTTGCTCATCGGGTTGTTCGCGCTGTTGCGCAAGCGGTGGGTCGTTGGGCTGACGATGACGTTGGTGGCGGTCGTGCTCGTGGCCAACGTGGTGCCGCGGGCGTTTCCGGACGCGCGGCCGAACGGGGTGGGGCAGCAGGTCAGGCTGATGACGGTGAACCTGCTCACCGGTATCGCGGACGCTGACGCCATCGTCCGGGAGGTCAGGGAACGCAAGATCGACATCCTGGCCGTGCAGGAGCTCACGCCGGAGATGGTGCGCGACCTCGACCGGGCCGGCCTCAACCAGTTGCTGCCCGATCGCGTCTACCTCGACGAACCGGGTGGGTCCGGCAGCGGGATCGCTTCCAAGTACCGGCTCTCGCAGCGAAATCTGACGCCGCCGGGCACGTTGCAGCAGGCCGCCGCGCTGGTGGACCTGCCGGGCAAGGACATCGAGGTCGTGTCGGTGCACCCGTTGCCGCCGGTGGTCACGGAGGGGCCGGAGGCGTGGCAGCGCGAGCTCGCCGGGCTGCCTGCTCCCGACTCGACCGGCGCGATCAGGATTCTCGCTGGTGACTTCAACGCGACGCTCGACCACGTCGGCCTCACGCGGTTGCTGAACAAGGGGTACGTGGACGCCGCAGACCAGGTCGGCAAGGGGCTGATCCACACGTGGCCCAGCAACAGCGGGTTCTGGCCGCCGCCGGTCACCATCGACCACGTGCTGGTGGACACGCGGTGCCCCGTCGACACGCTGGACGTGTTCGACGTGCCCGGCAGCGATCACCGGGCCGTCGTCACGCAGTTCGTCGTGCCAAGGCTGTGAGCGCCTCCAACGCGCCTACCGGCAAGGACACGCCTCGCCCGTGGCGGACGGCCGGCTCGCGGGTGTTGATCCGGATCAACGAACCGGACGCCGCGCTCGCCAGCTCGGCCTGACGCCGCACGGTCGGCACCGCGGTGCCGGCACCGATCTCGATCACGACCAGGTTCCGGTGCGAACGGCGCCACTCGGTCAGCGCGTCGAGCTGCTCCTGGCTGCGGTGCGGCACCCAGCCCCAGTCGCCGAACATCAGGATGTTGGGCCGCGCGAGGCCACCGCAGAACCGGCACGAGGGCAGTTCGCCGACGGCCCGCATCGTCTCGGGATCCACCGAGACGTCGAACGCGCACTCCCAGATCTCGTCGGTGCACGGTTCCACGCACTGGACGTGGTGGATCGAACCGTGGACCTCGGCGACGTCGGCGAACCCTGCCTTCTGGAACTGGCCGTCCACATTGGACGTGAAGGCGCGGGCACCCCACGAGCGCAGGATCGCGAAACCCTCGTGCGGCACCGTTTCCCGGTAGAGGTGGAGCCGGTGGCCGTAGAAGCCCCACGCCAGCTCGGGATCGTCGGCGAAGTGCACGGGGTCGGCGATCTCCTCGAACTTCAGCCCGAGCCGCTCGTACGGCGGGTAGGCCCGCCAGAAGCCCTCGGTGCCGCGGAAGTCCGGCAGACCGGAGTCGACGCCCATGCCGGCACCGGCGCAGACGAGCAGCCCGTCCGCGCCGGCGATCAGCTCTGCTGCCTGGTCGTAGGAGGAGTCGAGCGACGTCACTGCTTGGGCTTGCTCCCCAGCACGACCTCGAACTCGAGCAGGTCGGCGCCGGACGACACGGGCTTCGCGCGCTCACCGGAGTGCGCGGCGGCGCCTGCCTGCCCGTCGCGCCACGCGACGAAGGCCTCGTCGGTCTCCCAGTGCGTCACGACGAAGTAGCGGTCCTCGCCCGCGACCGGGCGCAGGAGCTCGAAGCCCAGGAAGCCGGGCTGGTCGTCGACCGCGCCGAGGCGGGCGGCGAAGCGCTTCTCCAGCTCGGGGCCGTTGCCCTCGGGGACCTTGATCGCGTTGATCTTCACGACTGCCATGACACCGACTCTAGCGGCGTGGCCCGAATCCTTGGCGCGCTGTTCAGCACCTCGGTGGCCGCGCCATACGATGCCCACGTGGCGGTGATCTTGGTGACAGGCATGTCCGGCACCGGGAAGTCGACGGTGCTGGGCCAGCTGGAACAGCGGGGACATCGGGTCGTGGACACCGACTTCGGAGAGTGGATCGAAGACGTCCCGCGTCCTGATGGCACCGGCACGGAGCCGCAGTGGCGCGAGGACCGGATCGACGCGCTCATCGCGGACCACGAGCGTTCGGGTGAGCCGCTGTTCATCGCGGGCACGGTGTGGAACCAGGGCGGGTTCTATCCACGGTTCGACGAGATCGTCCTGCTCAGCGCACCTGTGGCGGTGATGCTCGACCGCATCGCCAACCGCGACACGAACCCCTTCGGGAAAACCGCAGAGGAACGTGAACGGATCATGGCGGACACCACCGAGATCGAGCCGCTGCTCCGATCATCGGCCACCATCGAAATCGACACCCGGAAACCACTCACCGAAGTGGTGGACCAACTGGCAGCGCTTGCCGGGCCACGGCACTAGCGGCGCACACCGGCAGGCAGCAGGTACTGGTCTTCCGGAATGCCCGATCCGCGGAACCACGCGGCGAAGAACCCGTCCAGCTGCTGCCCGGAAGCCTTCTTGAAGAGGTTCTCGAACTCCGGCCAGGAGGCGTTTCCGTCGCGGTGTTCGGTCGTCCACGTTTGCAGGGCCTTGAAGAACACGTCGTCGCCGACCTGCTTGCGCAGCGCGTGCATCGCCATGATGCCCTTGTCGTAGACGCCGCGGAACTCGTTGCCCTTGCCCATGTCGTAGAGCTTCGGCGCCCAGAACGACGACCGGTTGCGCAGCTCCTCCACGCGGTCGCGGTAGCGCTTGTCGAGGTCCGTGCCGTCCTTCTCCAGCCACAGCCACTGCGAGTAGGACGCCAGGCACTCGTTCAGGCAGATGTCGGCCCAGTTCTCGATCGTCACCGAGTCGCCGAACCACTGGTGGGCGTTCTCGTGCACGACCGTTTCCAGGTCCGCCCACGACGCGTAGATCGGCCTGGTCTGGGTCTCCAGCGAGAACCCGATCTGGTCGGCGACCCAGATGCTGCCGGCCGCGCGCTGCGGGTAGGGGCCGAACTTCGTCTCCAGGTACGCGATGACCTCCGGCATCTGCGCCTGCAGCGGCTTCTTCTGCCCGGACGTGCCGGGGGCGTACGCGTCGAGGATCGGCGTGCCGTTGGGCAGCTTCGAGCGGACGACCTCGAACTTGTCGATGGCCACGGTGACCAGGTAGGTCGCGAGCGGCGTGTCCTCCACCCAGTTGAACGTCGTCCAGCCGTCGGCGCGCGTCACGGGGCCTTCGAGGCCGTTGGAGACCGCCGTCCAGCCGTCCGGGACGCGGGCCGCGAGCTTCATCGCCGCCTTGTCGCGCGGGGTGTCGTTGGCCGGGAACCACGACGTCGCGGAGTGCGGCTGACCTGCGGCGAACGCTCCGCCGGTCGACGAGATCTGCCAGCCGCTGCGGCCCAGCGAGGCGTCTTCGACGGTTTTGGGCTCGCCGCCGTAGGTGACGACCGTGGTGAACGGCTTGGCCTTCGCGAGCGGCGCGGACGGTGTGATCACCAGCTCGTGGTCGCCCTCCTGCGCGAATTTCGCGGGCCGGCCGCCCACCTTCACCTCGCTGACCTTCAGGCCCTCCAGGTCGAGGTTGAACCTCGACAGGTCCGCGGTGGCGTTCGCGGTGATCGTCGCGACGCCCTGCAGCTGCTTCGACGACGGGTCGTAGGTGATCGCGAGGTCGTAGAGGGTGACGTCGTAACCGCTGTTGCCGTCCGTCGGGTAGTAGGCGTCGCCCGCGCCCGCACCGGCCTCCACCGCGGCCTCCGGTGACGTCTCCTGGCGTTGCTGCTTCGCGGGGTCGCCGCCCGGCGTGCGGAACACGACGAGCAGACCGGCGACGAGCACGATCAACACCAGGGCGATCAGGTACGGACGAGCCTTCATGCGTTTAATCATCCCTGTGTCGGTGGTGGAGTTCGGCGGAACGGGACAAGGCGTACTGCTCCTGCACGGCCTGATGAGCAGGGCCACCGCCTGGTGGCCGGTCGCGCAGTGGCTCACACCCTTCGGCCGTGTCGTGGGGATCGACCAGCGCGGGCACGGCAGAAACCCGCAGCGGGGACCGTTTCGCACCGAGGACTTCGTCGCCGACGCCGCGAAGGCCGTCGAGGACCTGGACCTCGGGCCCGCTGTGGTGATCGGGCACTCCATGGGCGGGCTGCACGCGTGGTGTCTCGCGGCGACCCGTCCGGACCTGGTGCGCGCGATTGTGGTCGAGGACTTCGCCCCGGACAACAGGGGCAAGACGATCGACGAGTGGAAGTGGTTCTTCGACGCGTGGCCGGTGCCGTTCCAGTCGATCTCGCACGTGACGTCGTTCTTCGGCACGCCGCTGTTCGTCGAGTACTTCGAGGAACGCGAGGACGGCTGGCACCTGATCGCCTCGATGGACGACCTCTACGAGATCGCGGCCGAGTGGGGCACGCGGGCGTACTGGGACCTCATCGACCAGGTGAAGTGCCCGTCGCTGGTCATCGAGGCAGGCAAGGGCGGCCAGCTACCAGGGCAGATGGAGGAGGCGGCGCGGCGTTCGAAGGGCCAGTACCTCTACGTGCCCGAAGCCGGGCACGTCGTGCACGCCAGCGCGCCGTGGGTCTACCGGGGCGCTGTGGAGGCCTTCTTGAGCACGTCGATCTCGCCGGTCTGAGTGTCGACGACCGACACCTCGCGGACCTTCGCGCGGATCGGCTCGACTGGGAACACCGCGGCGAATGCGGCCTTCATCGCCTCGTCGTCGATGTCGTGGGCGAGCGTGCAGTGCGGCACCCAGTTGCCCGGCAGGTAGTAGGCGCTCGGGTTCTTGACCTTGCTCGCCAGCACGTCGTGGATGGCGGAGTGGACCGCGAGCAGTTCGGTGTCGACCACGGCGCCCAGCATCAGCACGTTCTCGGAGGTCGAGAACGTGCTGAGCGTGTGCAGGTAGAGGTCCGGCAGCCACAGCCGTTCCAGGTCCTCGCGCAGCTCCTTGCGGACCTTGGGGCCGATGGTGCTCGCCACGGCGTAGGTGAGGTGTGGCGGGTAGTCGTGCTTCGTGCCGACGCGTCGTTGCAGGTCACGGACCTTCTTGTCCGCTTCATCGTCGAAGAACGCCACCAGCGCGTGCATCAGTGCTCTCCAGGTAGTGCGAAGAGGCCGTCGTGCGTCTGCTCGAGCAGGCCGTCGTCCAGCAGCGAGACCAGGCACTTCTCGCGCTGCGTCACGTCGTGCCAGACCACGTCGAGCTGGATCTTCGGCACCGGTCCGGGCGCACCCCGCAGCACGTCCAGCAGCTTGCCCCGCACCTGCCGATCGGTGCCCGCGAACTGCTGCACCTTCTTCGCCGGCCCCGCGTAGGCCGGTCGGCCCGCCTGCTGCCACGCGCACTCGGTGTAGAGCGGGCAGTCCGCGCACTTCTGGTTCTTGGCCGTGCAGATCAACGCCCCGAGCTCCATCAACGCCGCCGAGAACACGGCGGCGTCGTCCTGAGCCTCGGGCAGGATCGCCTCGACGTCCCGGAGATCGCGCTTGGTCGACGGCGGCCCGGCGTCACCGGCACCGTGGACCGCGCGAGCCACCACGCGCCGGACGTTCGTGTCGACGACAGCGCACTTCTGCCCGTACGCGAACGTGGCCACCGCACGAGCCGTGTAGCTGCCGATGCCGGGCAGCGATTCCAACGTCTCGACGTCCGAGGGCACCACATCGCCGTGGTCGCGCGCGATGGCCGTGGCGGCCTCGTGGAGACGCAACGCGCGGCGCGGGTAGCCGAGCTTGCCCCACATGCGGAGCACCTCGCCCTGGGAGGCGGCGGCCATCGCGGACGGCACCGGCCAGCGCGCCAGCCACTCGTGCCAGATCGGTTCGACGCGGGCCACCGGGGTCTGCTGCAGCATAATCTCGCTGACCAGCACACCCCAGGCCGTGCACTCGGGACGGCGCCACGGCAGGTCGCGGGCCGCGGTGTCCCACCAGCCCAGAAGCAACTCGTGATTCATCGCCGCCATTGTCGCAAACGCACGCGGGGCGCTTTCGTACTCTCATGTAGTACGAAAGCGCCCCGCGTGCGGAAGAATCAGGCGGCCTTGGCGTCCGCCGCGTCGACCTCGCGCAGCTCACCGGAGTGCACGTCGTACACGAACCCGCGGATCTTGTCCGTGTGCGGGATGAACGGGCTGCGGCGCAGCCGGGCCATCGATCCGCGGACGCTCTGCTCGACCACCTTGAACGCCTCGACGGCCCAGGTCGGCCGCAGGCCGGTGTCGGCCTCCAGCTCGTCCTTGAAGTCGTCCTCGGTCACCATCTCGAGACCGCAGTTCGTGTGGTGCACGAGCAGGACCTCGCGCGTGCCCAGCTTGCGTTGGCTCAAAGCGAGCGATCGGATCGCGTCGTCGGTGACGACACCACCCGCGTTGCGCAGCACGTGCGCCTCACCCTGCTTCAAGCCGAAGATCTCGAACACCCGGATGCGCGAGTCCATGCAGGTCAGAATCGCCACCTGCAGGGACGGCTTCGCGGACGAACGGTCTCCGGGAACCACGTTCCCGAGTTCGTAGTTCCGCTTGAGCAGTTCGTCGATCGCGGTCATGACACCTCCATGGCCTACCGGCGGACCCCTCAGGCGATTGGAACTGGTGTTAGCGCACGTTCACAAGGGGTTTCCGGCCAATATCACGTTCACCGGATCGAGCGATGCTCGCCTACCACTGGATTCCACCTGGTCGGGCTACGTTCGGGCCGTGACCGAGCCCACAGGACCCCTGCCGTCCACGGTGTACTGGCGCCGCCGCCTCGCCGCGATCGGGGCCGCACTGGTCACACTGCTGCTCGTGATCTGGATCGTCGGGATGTTCGGCTCGGACGACCACCAGGCCCAGCCCACCAACGCGGCCGCGGCGTCGTCCTCGAACCCGCCGCCGAGCATGTCCGAGACGGCGTCTCCGTCCTCGTCGACGACGGCACCCTCGCCGACCGCGACCACACCGCCTGCCCCGCCGCCTCCGCCTCCCGGACCGCCGCAGCCCTGCCCGGACGACGTGATCGGGGTGATGGCGAAGGCGAACAAGCCCTTCTACACCATCGGTGACCAGCCGGAACTGTCGATGGACGTGGCCAACAACGGGCCGGTGCCGTGCATCAAGGACATCGGGCGCCAGCACCGCGAGCTCACCGTGCTGACCGCCGACGGCGCGACGGTGCTGTGGTCCAGCAACCACTGCCTGTCGACGGCGGGTTCCGAGGTGCGGGTCATGCAGCCCAAAGAGGTCTTCAACTACGGCACGAAGTGGGCGGGCTCCACCTCGAAGCCGGGGTGCGGTGCGCACACCCGGCTCGGGGCCGGCGACTACCTGCTGGTGGCCAAGCTGGCCGGGAAGGCCAGCTCACCCGTGGTGTTCAGGCTGGAGTACTAGCTAGCGCCGACGCAGGCGGTACCACTGCTCGTCGGGCCGCAGGACCGCCTCCATCAGCTTGGGCAGGGTGAAGTGCGACTGCTCGACACCGGTGATCGTCCAGTCCGGGAAGGCCAGCTCGATCTCCTCGCGGTCGGCGCCGCGGATCAGCGGCCTCCTGCGGCGGGGCCAGGCGATCAGGAGCAGGGTCGCGTCGGCGGCGGCCACGGCCGTCACCTCGCGGCCCATCGCGCGCTGCCGTTCGGTGTCGAAGTCGTGGAACGTGCCGGAGTCGACGATCAGCCGGTAGCCGGAGCCGACGTCCGCGGCACGCAGATCGGTCACGTCGCCGTGGACGAGCCGGACGTCGACGCCTGCCTCGGCCACGCGGTCCCTGGCGCGGCGCAGGGCCTTGTCGACGATGTCGACACCGGTGACCTGCCAGCCGCGCTTCGCCAGCTCCACCGCCCAGATGCCGCTGCCGGTGCCGAGGTCGAGCGCCGGGCCGAACGGACGCTCCCGTCCCGCTTCCTCACGGTCGAAGAGCTCGGAGATCTTGTCGACGAACGGCTGGTCGGTCGCCGCGTCCTCCCACGGGTGAAAACCGATCGAGTAGGCCAGTTGGTAGTGCATGGCGCCCTCCTGACGAAGCGGGTGCGCCGACGGTAGGAGTCCGAGACGCGCCACCACATCGGGAGAACTGCGGAGGTGGGCACTGCCGGGCGTCAGTACTTCAGACGAGGCCGTTCTCGTAGGCGTAGGCCGTGGCGGCGGCCCTGCTGGGCAGGTCGAGCTTGGTGAGGATGTGGCTGACGTGGCTGGCCACGGTCTTCTCGCTGATGACCAGGTCCGCCGCGATCGTGCGGTTGCTGCGGCCCGCCGCGACCAGGGCGAGCACCTCGCGTTCGCGTGCGGTGAGCACCCCGGTGTCCTCGGTGTCGACGCGGTCGAGCCACCCCAGGTCGGGCACGGCGCGCAGCGTGCGGAACATCGAGCGGGCCGCCTGCCACTCCACTGCGGCACCGTCGGCGTCGCCCAGCGCCCGGCAGGCGAGTCCGATGTGGACGCGGACGCGGGCGTTCTCGTGGCGGGCACCCAGTTCGAGCAGCCGGGCGGCCGCAGGGCGCAGCGCGGTCAGTGCCGCGGCCGGGTCGTTCTCGGCGAGGAGCACCGTGCCGAGAGCGTGGTCGGCCCGTGCCCGCGGCAGCGGTGCGGCGAGCCGCACGGCGTGCCCGGACAACTCCTCCGCACCGGCCCGCGCGGCCGCGATGTCACCGCACGCCAAGGAGATCTCGACGAACGCGGGCAGCAGCGCGCACCGGCGCAGCGGCTCCTCCGCCTCGTCGAGTGCCCTGCGGATGCCACCGTGCGCCGCATCGGCCCTGCCCTGGACGAGCCGCAGCAACGCCAAGCCGGGCTGGGGATCGCGCCCGTGCGAGGCGGCCTCCTGGTAGGACCGCTCGGCCTCGGTGAACCGTCCGGTGAACCGGCGCAGCTCACCCTGCTCGTAGCAGGCGGCCGCGAGGGTCATCGGCCCGGCAGCGGGGGCGAACCGCTCCCGCGCACACGCGAGTTCGTCGGCCGCGGCCGACCACTCGCCCTGCAGCCGCAGGAGTTCGGCGCGGTGCACGAGACACTGCCCGCGGTACAGCACCAGCCCCTGCTGGCCGTCGCACCACCGGCTGAGATCCGCCGTCCACTCGCGCGCCCGGCCGAGGTCGAACAGCTCCACGCAGCCCTCGATCACCGTGCAGTACAGGTCGCCGACCGCGAGTGGCGAGATCTCGCCCGACGTGACCGCGGCCATCGCCTCGTCGAGCAACGCCACCCCTTCGGCGACGTCGCCGAGGTAGATCAGGCAGCGCCCCTGGCCGACACGCGCCAGCGTCGTCAGCTCGACGGAACCGAACCGCTCGCCGATCTTGGCCGCCTGCGTGAAGCCGTC
Source organism: Lentzea miocenica (assembly GCF_033949945.1). NCBI lineage: Bacteria > Bacillati > Actinomycetota > Actinomycetes > Pseudonocardiales > Pseudonocardiaceae > Lentzea > Lentzea miocenica. The sequence continues at coordinate 51,926 of NZ_JAXAVW010000050.1, read as the reverse complement.
GTGCCCGGCCACCACCTCGCCCTGCAGCACGTGCCGCAGGCCGGTCAGGTACCGCAGATAACCCTGCTCGACGCACTCGCGTTCGTTCAGCAACCGCCGCGCCCGGTCGGTCCACCCACCGCCGCGCGCGAACTCGCACCTGTTGATCAGTCCGAACGCGAGCCAGAACGCGCACCGGACGGCGCGCGGCGGGTCGTCGGCGGTGAGCTGGAAGGCGCGACTCCACGCGGCGACGCTCTGCTCGTCCTCGCCCACGAGGAACGCGGCCTCGGCGAACCGCACGAGGCCGTCTGCCTGCTCGGCGCCGGACAAGGAGCGGTACGTGGCCGGCCAGTCCTCACCCGCCATTCCGGGAACGGTACGCGCGTACCCGGCAGAACGCCGGACTTGTTCGTCCAGTCCTCACGGACCGAACCAACGCTCCTCCGCACCACCGCGCGGCGGACCGGACGTCTTGCCGATGATCAGCTCGGTCGCGAGGTTCACCGACCGCGGCCGGGTCCGCTCGTTCGCGTCGAGCAGCAGCTTGCCCGCCGCCCGGCCCTTCTCCAGCACCGGCTGACGGACCGTCGTGAGCCCGGCCTCCTCGCCGGCGCGGATGCCGTCGAACCCGGTCACCGTGATGTCGTGCGGCACGCGCAGGCCACGCCGGGCCGCCTCGGTCATCGCGCCGAGCGCCAGCACGTCCGAGGTGCAGATCAACGCGGTGATCTGCGGGTCCTTGTCGAGCACCTGGGCGGCACCGGACGCGCCGGAGGCCATGTTGTGGTCGAAGCGCTCGACCACGGGCACCTGCGACCAGTCGACGCCGGCCTCGCTGAACGCCTCCGCCAGGCCGGACAGGCGGTTGCGCTGGACGTGGAAGTGCGCGGCGTGCTGGCGGTCCGGGGTCACGAAGCCGTCGTTGCGGTCACGCGCGAGGCGCATGCACACGACGCCGACGCGACGGTGGCCCAGCCCGATCAGGTGCTTCGCGAGCTCGTACATCGCGCCGCGGTCGTCGATGCCGACCCGGTCGACCGTGCCGAGGTCCGGCTGGTCGCAGACCACGGTGGGCACCGGGCGCTCCAGGACCGCGGCCAGGTGCGGGTCGTCGTCCGGCACCGAGTAGACGACGAAGCCGTCGACACCTGCGCGGTGGACGGACGCGACGTCCTCACGTTCGGGATTGGCGGGCACCAGCAGCAGACCGGTTCCCGCGTCCTCGCACGCCAGCGCGAGGCCCTCGAGGAAGCCGATCGCCGCCGGGTCGCGGAACGCGTAGGAGAGGTTCTCGGTGAGCAACAGGCCCACCGCACCGGCCTTGCGCGTGCGCAACGAGCGCGCCACAGGATCCGGGCCGGGGTAACCCAGCCTTCGGGCCGTGTCCAACACCCGCCGACGCAGCTCGGGCGAGAGCTGGTCGGGCCGGTTGTACGCGTTGGACACCGTTGTCCGGGAAACGCCCAGCTCAGCGGCCAGAGAGGCCAACGTTGCCGGACGTCGCACATGCATCGACCGCGCCATGAAAGGACCGTAACGGTTCAGAACCAATTCGTGAAGTCAGGGTGACCTGCGTCCCTCAAATGACGCATCCGCGCTGGTTGACCCATCTGCCTTGTTCAGAAGTTGGTCCAGACCAATATGGGCAATCGGTCATCTCATTTCGGGGGCGCAGACGATTCCCTCGCGACCAGTCGCGGCCGGAAGACGCGGGTGTAGTTGTCGGTGCCCTGCCTGCGGCGATCCGGATCCAGACGCAGCACGAGCTCGTCGATCGCCGCGGCCGCCATCTCCTCGATCGGCTGCGCGAGCGTCGTCAAAGCGGGCGACGAGTAGGCCGCCAGCGGGATGTCGTCAAACCCGACGACGGACAGCTCGTCCGGTATCGAGATCCCTCGTTGGTGTGCCTCACGCATCACGCCGAGCGCCATGTGGTCGGACGAGCAGATCACCGCCGTCGGCGTCACGGTGTCGAGCAGCTGCGCCACCGCCAAGCCGCCGCCTTCCGCGCTGAACGGTCCGTGCGCGACGTACTCCGAACCCGCCGGCAGATGGTTCTCCTCGAGCGCCGCGGCCCAGCCGGCGCGCTTCAGCCGTGAGGGGAGGGACCGCGCCGGACCCGAGACGAACCCGATCCGCTCGTGGCCCAGTTCGATCAGGTGCTTGGTGGCCATGTAGCCCGCGAGCTGCTCGTCCACCGTCACGTCGGGCACGTCCAGCGCGGGCGTGGCACCGTTCAGGAAGACCATGTGGACGCCGTCCGCGACGAGCTTCGCGTAGTAGCTCGGCTGCGGCGCCTGACCGAGCGGCACCTCGACGTTGGTGATCTCCGGTGACACGAACACCATGCCCTCGACTCCGCGAGCCAGGAGCATCCGGACGTACTCCTCCTCGCCCATCGGGGCGCCGCTGCGGGTGTTGCACAGCAGTGACGAGTAGCCGAGGCGCGCGGCCCGCGTCTCCAGTGCTTCGGCGAACGCGGGGAAGACCGGGTTCGAGAGCTCCGGCACGAGCAGGCCGATCACGCCGGTGCGCTGCAACGCACCGAGCCCGCGTGGGGTGTAAGGCATCTCCGCGAGCACCGACAGCACCCGCTGCCGGGTCTCCTCGTTCACACCTGCGCGCCTGTTGAGGACACGGCTCACGGTCGAGATGGACACCCCGGCTGCCCTGGCGATCTCGGACAGTCCGGACACGTTGCCTCCCTGGTCAAGCACGGTTGCGCGCAAGCTTGCCGCGAACAGAAAAATTTTGCAACGAGCGTTTGCAAGACAACGCCGTTACGGCTTGGTTACGGTCGACGTCTTGACCTGACCATGGTTCTGGTAGTGAAATCGCCCGCAACATCTTCGCAAAAACTTGCAAGACCCCTCATCTCACTGGGAGATGAGGCCCAGCTGGAGGGAACGGCAGCAACGATGCGACGGACAACCCTCGTGACCGCCATGGCGACGGGTGTCGCCCTCGTGCTCACCGCCTGCGGAGGCGGTGGATCGAGCAGCAACAGCGGATCCGACTCGGGCGAAGTGACCTTCTGGGACACCAGTGGCCCCAACGAGAGCCCCGTGTTCAAGAAGATCGCGGAAGGCTGCGCCACCAAGGACGGCTACAAGGTCAAGGTTGAGACGCAGGCGTTCGACACCGCCTTCGCGAACTACAAGACCGCCGCGCAGGGTGGCCAGGGCCCCGACGTCTTCCGCGCAGAGGTCGCGTGGGTGCCCGCGCTCGCCAAGCTCGGCTACGTCGCCGACCTGACGGACACCGACCTGGCCAAGGACACCTCCGACTTCGTGGAGGCCGCGCTGGGCTCGACGAAGTTCGAGGGCAAGAGCTGGGCCGTGCCGCAGGTGACCGACTCGCTGGCGCTGTTCTACAACAAGAAGAAGCTCGCCGACGCGGGCGTCGAGCCGCCGAAGACGTGGGACGAGGTCAAGGCCGCCGCTGCCAAGCTGGGCGGCGAGAAGGCGATCTTCCTCAACAACGACGCGTACTACGCGCTGCCGTTCATCTACGGCGAGGGCGGCGACCTGGTCGACGCCTCGGCGAAGAAGATCGTGGTCAACTCGGACAAGAACGTGAAGGCGCTGCAGACCGCGAAGGGCCTGCTGGACGCCAAGGCCGCGTTCACGTCCCTGGACGCGACGAACTCCTACACCACGATGCAGGCCGCGTTCTCCAGCGGTGACACCGCGATGGTGATCAACGGTCCGTGGTCGGTCGCCGACTACCTCAAGGGCACCGCGTTCACCGACAAGGCGAACCTGGGCATCGCACCGGTGCCCGGTCCCTCCGCCGGCAAGGGCAGCGCGCCGGTCGGCGGCCACGACTACGTGATCCGCCAGGGCACCAAGGCGAAGCAGTCGTCGATCAAGTTCATCCAGTGCATGGCGTCGGTCGAGTCGCAGGCCGCGATCGCCAAGGACCTGGGCCTGCTGCCGACCCGCAAGTCGGCCTACCAGAACGCCGACGTCAAGGCCAACGCCGTCGTCGCCGCGTTCGAGCCGGTCACCAAGACCGCGCACGAGCGCGCCTGGATCCCTGAGGGCGGTCAGCTGTTCGACCCGCTGAAGATCGCGTACGCCGACGTGCTCGCCGGCAAGAAGGAGCCGAAGGCGGCACTGGACGAGGTCGCCAAGGCCTACAAGGACACCGTCGTTCCCGAGTACTCGATCGGCTGATTGGTGCTGAGTGGCCGGGGGCGACGTCCCCGGCCACTCGCCTGAGGTTCGGAGGAGTTCGGTGCGTCGGTTCCTGGACCGGTACTGGTACGCGTATGCGATGGTGCTGCCGGTCGTGGTGGTCATCGCGGTGTTGGTGCTCTACCCGCTCGCCCAGGGCGTGTTCTTCACCTTCACGAACATCAACGAGGGCAACATCGCCAACCCGGTCCTGGACCGGCCCGCGTCCTACGACGTGGTGGGCTTCAAGAACTACCTGAACGTCCTGTCCGGCGGTGAGTCGTACGGCGCGTTCTGGGGCACGCTGGTCCGCACGTTGATCTGGACCTTCGCCTGCGTGTTCTTCCACTACACCATCGGTCTCGGCCTGGCCCTGCTGCTCAACCGGCAGGTGCGCGGCCGGTCGTTCTACCGGGTGCTGCTGATCCTGCCGTGGGCCGTGCCCGCGTTCATCAGCGCGTTCGCGTGGAAGTACATGTTCAACGCGCAGTACGGGATCATCAACCAGGTCCTGCGCGCGGTGGGCCTGCCCGATCCGGTGTGGCTCGGTCAGTCCAGCTGGGCGTTGGTGTCCGTGATCATCGTGAACGTCTGGCTCGGCACGCCGTTCATGATGGTGGCGCTGCTCGGTGGCCTGCAGTCGATTCCCGGCGACCTGTACGAAGCGGCCGAAGTGGACGGTGCCACGCCGTGGCAGCGGTTCCGCCACGTGACGCTGCCGGGTCTTCGTTCGGTGTCGTCGACGGTGATCCTGCTGGGCATCATCTGGACGTTCAACATGTTCCCGGTGATCTACCTGGTGGCGGGCCCGAACCCGAACACCCGGATCCTGGTGACTTACGCGTTCGAGCGCTTCTTCTCCGGCGCGTCCCGCGACTACGCGATCGCCTCGACCTACGGCGTGCTGGTCCTTTCGGTGTTGTTGGTGTTCGCCACGGTGTACCGGCGGGCGCTGCGCAAGCAGGGCGAGGTGTGGTGATGACGCTCGACGCTTCGTCCCTCCAGGTGGTTCAGGCCCCCGAACGCCGGCTGCGTCGCGCGGACCGTTCGAAGGGCGCTTCCGCGTTGCTGCACGGCGCTCTGATCGTCGCCTCGGTCATCTCGGTGTTCCCGATCTTCTGGGTGTTCGTCACCTCGCTGAAGCCGGACGCCCGCGCCGTCGAGCCCACGCCCAAGCTGGTCAACGAGTCCTCTTTGGACAACTACACCCGGATCCTGGCCGGCGAGAAGGGCGACTTCCTCGCCTGGTTCGGCAACTCCGTGGTGATCGCGCTGATGACGACCGTGATCGGCGTCTTCATCTCGGCCACCGCCGGGTACGCGGCCTCGCGGTTCCGGTTCCCAGGCAAGCGCGGCCTGATGATGTCGTTTCTACTGGTGCAGATGTTCCCGTTCGCGGTGCTCATCGTGCCGCTGTACAACATCCTCATCGCGTTGGGGCTCAACGGAACCTCCATCGGTCTGGTGCTGGTCTACTGCACGACCGCGGTGCCGTTCTGCACCTACATGTTGAAGGGCTACTTCGACACGGTGCCCGCCGACATCGACGAGGCCGGCCGGGTGGACGGGCTGTCGCCGTTCGGCGTGTTCTGGCGGCTGATCATGCCGCTGGCCAAGCCGGGTCTCGCGGTCACGTCGTTCTACGCCTTCCTGACCGCCTGGGGCGAGGTGGCGTTCGCGTCGGCGTTCCTGTCGGCGGCGGACGAGTCGAAGACGCTGGCCGTCGGGCTGCAGGTGTTCGTGCAGCAGAACAGGACGGAGTGGGGCCACCTCGCCGCCGCGTCCATTTTGGTGGCGATTCCCGCGATCATCGTTTTCTACCTGGTGCAACGGTTCCTGGTGCAGGGCCTCGCGTCCGGCGCGGTCAAGGGCTGACGGAACGTAAGCGCTTGCGTTGAGGAACCTCGAAACGTAAGCGCTTACGTCTGTTCCCGTAAGCGCTTGCAATGCCTAACGTCGCGCCCAGACAAGGTGAAAGGTGCGTCACATGGCTGAGGTGTCCTACGTCAAGGCGTCGCGGATCTTCTCCGGCAACCCGCCGGTTCGCGCGGTTGACGAGCTGTCTCTCGAGGTCTCGGACGGCGAGTTCCTCGTGCTCGTCGGCCCGTCCGGTTCCGGCAAGTCGACCGCCCTGCGCATGCTCGCGGGCCTCGAGGACGTGGACGAGGGCGCCATCCAGATCGGTGGCAAGGACGTCACGAACGTGCCGCCGAAGGGCCGGGACATCGCGATGGTGTTCCAGTCGTACGCGCTGTACCCGCACATGACCGTCGCGGAGAACATGGGCTTCGCGCTCAAGCTGCGCGGCGTCAGCAAGACCGAGATCAAGGCGAAGGTCGAAGAGGCCGCCAAGATGCTCGACCTGCAGAAGTACCTGGAGCGCAAGCCGAAGGCGCTGTCCGGTGGTCAGCGTCAGCGTGTCGCGATGGGTCGCGCCATCGTGCGTGAGCCCTCCGTGTTCCTCATGGACGAGCCGCTGTCCAACCTGGACGCCAAGCTGCGTGTCGAGACCCGTGCGAACATCGCCGCTCTCCAGCAGCGTCTCGGCACCACCACGATCTACGTCACGCACGACCAGGTCGAGGCCATGACGATGGGTCACCGCGTCGCGGTGCTCAAGGACGGTCTCCTGCAGCAGTGCGACACGCCTCGCGCGCTGTACGACCGCCCGGCCAACGCGTTCGTCGCCGGGTTCATCGGCTCGCCGGCCATGAACCTCAAGACCGTGCCGATCTCGGCTGAGGGCGCGAAGCTCGACGGCGTCATCGTGCCGCTCAGCCGTGCCGCGCTGGACGCCGCCGGCGGTCTGGACGAGGTCACGTTCGGCATCCGTCCCGAGGCGCTCGGCATCGTGCCGTCGAGCGAAGAGGGCATGGACATGACCGTTGAGCTGGTCGAGGAGCTCGGCGCCGACGCGCTCGTGCACGGTGCCGTGAAGATCGGCGACGCGTCGCAGCGCTTCGTGGTCCGCGTCGACGGCCGCACGCCGCCGACCCTGGGTCAGAACGTCAAGGTCGCCGTGCGCGACCACACCGAGATCCACCTGTTCCACCCCGAATCGGGCGAGCGCCTGGAGGCGTGAGTCACACGCGAAAGCCCTCGGCGTGACAGTCGGGGGCTTTTTCGTGCTCTAAACTGAACTCGACAACGGTTTCCATTACCTGATCGAGGGACGGCGTGATGACTCTCCGCAACGTTCTGGTGGGTGCGCTCGCAGTGGTGAGCCTGGCCGCCTGTGGCACCAGCACGCCGTCCGGAGACAGCGGCAAGATCCAGGTCGTCGCCTCCACGAACGTGTGGGGCAGCGTCATCAAGGCCGTCGGTGGCGACGCCGTCGAGGTCAAGGCGCTGCTGGACGACCCGTCGGCCGACCCGCACTCGTACGAGAGCAAGCCCGCGGACGCCGCGCTGGTCAAGGACGCCAAGCTGGTCGTGTTCAACGGCGGTGGCTACGACGACTTCTTCGCCAAGCTGATCACCAGCGACGCCACGAAGAAGATCGAGGCGTTCCCGCTGCGCGACAACCACGCCGAGCCGCAGACCGGGACGCCGGACGCGGACGGGCACGACCACAGCGTGAACGAGCACGTCTGGTACGACCTGCACACCGTGCGCGCCGTGGCCGAGGCCGCCGCGAACGAGCTGGGTGCGATCGCGCCGGACAAGAAGACGACGTTCGAGAGCAACACCCAGCAGTTCACCGCCGCGCTGGAGGACCTCGAGAAGAAGGTCGACGGCATCGGCAAGGGCAAGAAGGTCGTCGCGACCGAGCCGATCGCGCACTACCTGATCGACGAGACCGGTGCCGAGGACGTCACGCCCGAGGCGTTCAGCAATGCGATCGAGGAGGAGTCGGACGTGCCGGCCGCCGCACTCGCGTCGATGAACCAGCTGGTCGAGGGCAAGCAGGTGAACGCGCTGGTCAACAACACGCAGACGGAGAACCCGGTCACCAAGGGCGTCGTCGAGAAGGCCAAGACGGCCGGGGTCGCGATCGTGCCGGTCACCGAGACGTTGCCCGAGGGCGTGACCGGCTACCTTGACTGGATGAGCAAGCAGGTGGACGCGTTGTCGCAGGCGCTCAAAGCATGAGCGCGATCTCGCTGCGCGGGGCCCGGCTGTCCTACGGGGACAGGGTGTTGTGGGACGGGCTCGACCTCGACGTCGAGCCCGGTGAGTTCCTCGCGGTCCTCGGGCCCAACGGGTCCGGCAAGACCAGCCTGATGAGGGTGCTGCTGGGGTTGCAGCCGCTGTCGTCGGGCTCGGTCGACGTGGCCGGCGGAAACCGCGCCATCGGGTACATCCCGCAGCAGCGAGCGCTCGACCAGTCCATGACGTTGCGCGGCCGCGATCTCGTCGGCCTCGGCCTCGACGGTTACCGGTGGGGCCTCGGCCTGCGCAACCGTCGTGAGCGCGGGATCCGCGTCGACGCGGCCATCGAGTCCGTCGGCGCCACCCGGTACGCGGACTCGCCGATCGGCCTGTTGTCCGGGGGTGAGCAGCAGCGGTTGCGCGTCGCCCAGGCCCTGGTCGGCGACCCGACCGTGATGCTCTGCGACGAACCGCTGCTGTCGCTCGACCTCGCGAACCAGCGCAACGTCAGCGAGCTGATCGACAAGCGCCGCCGCGAGGCGGACACCGCAGTCCTGTTCGTCACGCACGAGCTGAACCCCGTGCTGCCGCTCGTCGACCGGGTCCTCTACCTGGTGGGCGGGCGGTTCCGCGTCGGTACGCCGGAAGAGGTCATGAACTCCCGCACGCTGTCCGAGCTGTACCGGACGCCGGTCGAGGTCGTGCGGGTGCGCGACCAGATCCTCGTCGTCGGTGCCGGGGCCTGCGAGGAGCAGACCCACCACCTCACGGCGGAGGCCGCGTCGTGACGTTCCTCGACCTGCTCGAACTGGACTTCGTGCAGACCGCGTTGATCGCGGCCGCCGTGCTGGGTCTGGTCGCGGGCGTGCTCGGACCCCTGGTCGTGACCCGCAAGATGGCTTTTGCCGTGCACGGGACCAGTGAGCTCGCGTTCACCGGTGGTGCGGCGGCGTTGCTGCTCGGCATCGGGATCGGGTACGGCGCTCTGGCCGGGTCGATCATCGCCGCGGTGTTGCTCGGGGTGCTGTCGCGCCGGGAGAGCGACCGGGACTCGGTGATCGGCGCGATCCTGGCGTTCGGGCTCGGCATGGGCATCCTCATGCTCTCGCTCTACAAGGGGAAGGCGACGAACAAGTTCGGCCTGCTGACCGGGCAGATCGTCGGCGTCGACAGCACCGACCTGAAGCTGCTGGTGGTCTCGTCGGTCGCGGTCCTGGCCGTGCTGGCGTTCATCTACCGGCCGTTGTTCTTCGCCAGCGTCGACCCGGACGTGGCTGTTTCCCGCGGTGTGCCGGTGCGCGGACTGTCGGTCGTGTTCGCGGTGCTGGTCGGTGTCGCGACCGCGCTGAGCATGCAGGTGGTCGGCGCACTGCTCGTGCTGGCTTTGATGATCACACCAGCGGCAGCAGCCATGCGCGTTACCGCCTCGCCTCTGCGCGCAACGTTGCTGTCCGTGGTTTTCGCCGAGGTCGCGGCAGTGGGCGGCATTCTGCTGTCGCTGCAACCCGGCCTTCCGGTCTCGGCTCTCGTCACGGCGGTGAGCTTCGTGATCTACCTCGTCTGCCGGGGTGTTGGGGCTGTGCGACGACGTTCCGCATGATGGGCCGCGTCGGCGGCGGCCAGGACCGCGTCAGCGACCTCTACCAGCGGCCGGGTGCCGTCGATGATCGTCGCGCCGAGGGCTCGGTAGGTGGCCTCGACACCGTCGTTGTGCTCGAGTGAGGCCACCAGCTCCTCGGGGTGCTTGCCGAAGGAGTTGGTCGTGCGGGTCAGCAGGCGGTCGCGGAGCGTCTCGCTGTCGATCACCAGGCAGACCACGTGGGTGAAGAGGTCCCGGACTTCGGCCTCGTTCTCGACACAACCACAGAGGAACACGGTCTCGTCGGGCGTCCTCGCCGCGAGAGCCTCGATCTTCGCTCGGCTCATCCTCCAGCCGAAGCGGTCCAGCCAGCCCGCTGGTACCGGGTCGGGAGGATCGACGACGACCTCTCCGCTCGTCCGGCCCACCCAGTGGTTGTAGCCCTCCCAGTCGGCGTCGATCGTCGACCGTCCCCGGCTCTTGAGGAGCGCGCAGACGGTCGACTTGCCGGCCCCTGAGGTGCCGGTCACCCACACCAACGGCACGGCTCAGGCCGTGCGGGAGGTGATCGGCTTGGTCACGTCGTCCTGGCGTGGGGCGGGCATCAGGCGCGGCGGGATGTCCAGGCCCGCCACGCGGACCTGGTTGCGGCCGTTCTCCTTGGCCTTGTAGAGGGCTGCGTCGGCTGAGTGCTGGGCGGTGGCCATGTCCGGGCCGTTGTCCGGGATCACGGCCACGCCGATCGAGGCCGAGATCGCTTGCAGCGACTCGCCTTCGGGTTCCGGCGGCTGGATCTCGCGGCCGTACAGGGTGACCACGTTGCGGTGCTTGTCGGTGGTCGGGACGGCCAGCGAGCCGATGGCCTCGCGAATGCGTTCGGCGATCGTCACGCCTTGGGCCACCGGGGTGTCCTTGAGCGCCACCACGAACTCTTCGCCGCCGTCTCGGCCCGCCACGTCGCCCGGGCGGAGTTTTTCGCGCAGGATTCGGCCTACTTCGGCCAGGACGGCGTTGCCCGCCGGGTGTCCCCAGGTGTCGTTGATGCGCTTGAAGTGGTCCAGGTCGATCACCAGGACGGTCATCGGTTCGCCGTCGAGGCGGCAGCGTTCGGCGAGCCTTCCGGCGTACTCGGTCAGTCCGTTGGTGTTGAGGAGGCCGGTTCGGTAGTCGGTGTGGGCGTCGGCTGCCAGGCGTTGGTGGAGCTGTTCCTGTTCGCGCAGCAGGCGTTCCAGGTGGGTTCGGCGTTCTCCGGCGCGAGAGAGGAGGGCGTTCACGAGGATCACCGGGACGGTCAGCAGCAGGGGGCCTACCCAGTGGGTGGTCATGAGCATGCCGAGCATGGCGCCGGCGCCGAGGGTGCTCATTTCGAGCATGTTGTCGACTTTGGAGCCGAGGAAGTCGAGGACCTTGGAGTTCGGGGTAACGATCTTGAACGCCACCGCGACGGTCATCACCTGGACGAACCAGTAGAGAACGGCGGCGATGGCCAGGACCAGGACCAGGCCCAGGTCGGTCGGGATGCTTCCCGTTGCTGCCAGCGATACACCCGAAAGATGGACCAGTGCCCACGAAAGGAGGGTGGAGGCGAGCATCGAGGCTGTGCCGAAGACGAAGCGGTACGGCTGGCGGCGCGCGATGGGCTGGATCAGGATGCGCATCCAGATCGTGGCTATGACGGCCAGACCGCCTGGCAGGGCCACGGCCGCGGCGAAGGTCCAGACCGAGGTCAGGTCGATGTGGGGGCCTGAGGCCTCGTTGCGGCGGGCCTCTTCCGCTCTGCGGACGACGGTCAGGTGAATGGTGATCGCGGCGATGATCGCGCCGAAGCGCAGCCAGTCGGAAGTGGAGACCGTCGTCAGCTTCGTCAGCAGCCAGATGGACGCCACGGCCACGGCCGCTTCGAGCACGAAAAAGTACGCGATCGCACTAGGCGCAACGGTCCAAAGGTCCCAGTTGCGAATCGGAGTCAAGCCGAGTGCCCGCGATCGCCTGCGATCAGTCAAACTGTTCTTCACCACGACCCCCTACGCTCATGGCACTTCATGAGCTAAGCCGCCGCTGACCAGGTCGTAGACCACCCGCTGCTGCTTGTCGCAACGAGGAGGTGTCCTTCCATGTGCAACCGAGACTTCTGAACGCTGCCTCTCTTCTCGACCCGACTTCAATCGCACCTGATCATCCTGGTGCCTCTGCTACGGATATCGCTATTGGTGACCGTTCTGTTTCAGATTGCCACCGCCTTCGTGTCGTTGCGACCCCGAGCACGTCGCCAGGCGAAGGTTGCCTGCGTCGCCAGCAGCAGTCCGATACCGCCCGCGCCCGCGATCGTGGCCGTGAGCGAGCCGATCGAATGAGCGACCACACCGGCCAGCGCCATTCCTCCGCCCTGGCTCGAGCGCAACGCAGCGCGCCCAATGCCATAAGCCCTTCCTCGGTACTGATCCGGTAGCAGCCGCATCCAGGCTGAACGAGCAGGCGTGTGATAAGCCCCGCCTATACCGGCAATGACCAACAAAACGATCGTCCACGTCAGGTTCGGGTGGAACGCGAACATGATCAACGGGGCCAGCGACAGGATCGCCAGCGGGCCGATCAGCCGTTCTCGCTTTGCCGGATCTCGCACCAGACGGAAGAGCAACGCCACACCCAGCACGTTCGCCGCGGGTTCGATGGCGAGGATCAGACCGACCGCCCACACCGCGTTCAGGCTCGCCGCGAGTGGCACCGCGAGTCCTTCCGGGACCATCGCGAGGCCCGCGAGCAGCCGGACGCCGAGCAGTGTCCTCAATCGCGGCTCGGACACCATCAGGGTCAGCACGCCGCGCGGTTCGTCGTCCTTCTTCTTGCGGCCCAGTGGATCCGCGGCCGGACGGTGCTTCACGGACACCTGCACCAGGATCGCCAGGAACGCGAACGTGGCCGCGTTGATCGCGAGCGCGACGCCGGGGTTGGTCTGCGCGACGAGGAAGCCGGCGGCGGCCAGTCCGGCCATCTGGGCTATGTCAACGGACGTGCCGAACAGCGCCACGCCGTCGTCGTAGCGGTGTGCCGGTAGGACGTGCGGGAGGCTCGCCTCCTGGGCCGCGAGGTACGGCGACGAGATCGCCAGCACCGTCACCAGCAGCACGATCATCGCCCACAGCGGCATGCCGGGAATGGCCATCGCGGCCATGAGCGCGGCCTGCATCCACGCCGTGGTCACCATTACCGTGCGTCGCGGGAACCGGTCGGCCACCCAGCCGAGCAACGGGCCCGAAATCAGCGGCGGGAAGAGCGTCAGCGACCAGGTGAGGGCAGTCCAGGCAGCGGATTGTGTTCGCTCGAATACGAGCAGTGACAATGCGACCGCGGCGAGTTGGTCACCGGCGGTCGAAGCGGTCGAACCGATCCACATCGCGCGGAACTCCCGCAAACCCACGAGCTCGCGGAGGGCGCCGCGGGTCGTCATGCGCGACCTCGGCGAGCCGCGCGTCGCGCGCGGCGAATCAGCACGTCCTGATTCGCTCTACGCCGAGTCACGTCGCCCCCGCCGGTGGTAATCAATTTCTATCGACAATCACGGTAGAAGCTGCCTGACCGTTCAACGTCTGTCCTACCACAGTGTGTACCTAAACGGAGCAGGCTGGTTACCTAAAGTAGTTACAATAGCGAAACGTAACGCTGATCTTCTTCACAGTTGACCTCGGCGTCGCCTGATTGGACCCCAAATGGTCACGTTGTGTGTCAACTGGTGCCAAACGGGTGTCATCTGCTCGGCCAACCGGTGCAATCGGCTCCGACTCCTGCACGGCTGAACTGGTAATTGGTGAACCGGACAGAAGGTACCCGCGCTCGGGAGTGGCGCGGAATAGGCCACGCCGTTTGTCATCACAGTCACCCGCAAGTGCTTGGCAACAGCGAAGTTCATCGTTTCCCCGCCCGCTCACCTAAACCGGTTTCGCAGGCAGGAAAACGATCACTAACGTCGGAGAATGGACGCACTTAGCGTCGCGAACCAGCCGATAACGTCAGTCGACTCAGGCCTCGTGCGACTTCAGCCCTTGGCGACGATGCGGCGGCGGCGCGCGATCTCGGCGAGCACGACACCGGCCGCGACGGACGCGTTGAGCGACTCGACACCGGTGGCCATCGGGATCGACACGGTCTGGTCGCAGGTCTCCTTGACCAGACGGCCGAGGCCGCGGCCTTCCGAGCCCACGACGACGACCAGCGGGCCCGTCGCGAGGTCCAGACCGTCGACGTCCACGTCACCGTCCGCGTCGAGGCCCACGATCATCAGGCCGGCCTCTGCCCAGTCGCGCAGCGTGCGGGTGAGGTTCGTGGCCATCGCGATCGGCAGCTTGGCCGCCGTACCAGCGCTGGTACGCCAGGCAACAGCCGTCATCGAGGCACTGCGCCGTTGTGGCAGCACCACGCCGTGCGCACCGAACGCCGCGGCCGAACGCACGACGGCGCCCAGGTTGCGCGGGTCCGTCACGCCGTCCAGCGCCACGAGCAACGGCGTGTCGCCGGCGCGCTGTGCGATCTTGAGCAGCTCGTCGGGCGTGGCGTACTCGTACGGAGGCACCTGCAGGCCGAGGCCCTGGTGCATCGCGCCGCCGGTGATCCGGTCGAGCTCACCGCGGGCCACCTCCAGCACGGAGATGCCCCGGTCGGCGGCCAGGCGCACGGCTTCCTGCACGCGGTCGTCCGCGTCGATGCCCAGCGCCACGTACAGCGCCGTCGCCGGCGTGCCCGCGCGCAGACACTCGACGACGGGGTTGCGGCCCGCCACGGTCTCCGCGTAGGCCTTCTCGTTCTTCTGCCTGCGCTGGGACTTGATCGCCTCGGTCTTCGCCACGACCTTGGCCCGCTTGTACGCGGGGTGGTTCGGGCGCTCGGAGGCCTTCGGGGTCGGGCCTCTGCCTTCCAGCCCCTTGGACTTCTGCCCGCCGGAGCCGGTGACCGCGCCCTTCTTCGAGCCCGGATTGCGCATCGCGCCCTTGCGCTTGGAGTTGCCAGCCACGGAAGTCAGTCGTCCTTCAAAGTCCACTGCGGACCGTCGGGGGTGTCCTCGACGGCGATGCCCGCCTCGAGCAGTGAGTCGCGCAACGCGTCAGAGCGTGCGAAATCCCTGCTCTTGCGAGCTTCCTGGCGCTCGACGAGCAGCCGATCAACCAGCGTGGTCAGCGCCTGCCGCATGCCGAGATCGGCAGACGACTGGTCGTTCCACTTCGGCGCCAACGGGTCGACGCCGAGGATGTCGGCCATCCGGCGGACGCACTCGGCGGCCTCGCGGGCCGTCTCGTGGTCGCCGTCGGCGAGTGCCGTGTTGCCCTGGCGCACCTTGTTGTGCAGTGCGGCCACGGCCTGAGGCGTGTTCAGGTCGTTGTCCATCGCAACGACGAAGTCCGGGCACATGTCGCCGCGGAGCTGAACCTGGCCCACCCGCTCGGCGGTGCGGCGCAGGAACGACTCGATGCGCCCGTAGGACGTCACCGCCTCCTGCAACGCCTCTTCCGAGTACTCGATGTGCGAGCGGTAGTGCGGCGAGACCAGGTAGTACCGCAGCTCCTGAGCGCGGACCAGCTCCAGCATCGCCGGGATCGACACGGTGTTGCCCAGCGACTTGGCCATCTTCTCGCCGGACATCGTGACCCAGTAGTTGTGCATCCAGTAGTTCGCGAAGCCGTCACCGGCCGCGCGCGACTGGGCCTGCTCGTTCTCGTGGTGGGGGAAGATCAGGTCGAGCCCGCCACCGTGGATGTCGAACGTGCCGCCGAGGTACGTCGTGGCCATCGCGGAGCACTCGAGGTGCCAGCCGGGCCGTCCGTTGCCCCACGGCGTCGGCCAGCTCGGCTCACCGGGCTTGGCGGCCTTCCACAGCGTGAAGTCACGGGCGTCGCGCTTGCCGCGCACGTCCGTCTCGCCCTGCTGCTGGTCGTCCAGCTTGCGCCCGGACAGCGCGCCGTACTCGGGGAACGAACGCACGTCGAAGTAGACGTCGCCGTCCACGTCGTACGCGTGGCCCTTGTCGATCAGCCGCTGCATCAGCTCGACCATCTGCGTCACGTGCCCGGTGGCACGCGGCGCGTAGGTCGGCGGCAGGCAGCCGAGCGCGTTGTAGGCGTCCTCGAAGGCCAGCTCGTGCTTGTACGCCCAGGCCCACCACGGCTTGTCGTGCTCGGCGGCCTTGGTGAGGATCTTGTCGTCGATGTCGGTGACGTTGCGGACCAGCGTGACCTCGGCGCCGTCGCGCGCCAGCCAGCGGCGCAGCACGTCGAAGTTCAGACCGCTGCGCACGTGCCCGATGTGAGGTACGCCCTGCACGGTCGCCCCACACACGTAGATCGACGCCGTTCCGTTGACCTGCGGGTGGAACTCCCGCATGGACCGGCTCGCGGTGTCGTAGATGTGGAGGCTCACACGGGAATGGTACGGGCCACATCCAAAAGAGCGTTCGGGCGGTCACTCGTCGGAACCGGGTTGACGAGCCGGAAGGAGCAACCGATCGCCTCCGCTCCGCCGTCCGCCTCCTCGCTGTCACCGACCATTACGGCGTTGCGCGGATCGACGCCCAGCCGTTCGCACGCCGTGGTGAAGATCTTCGGGTCCGGCTTGATGACGCCTTCTTCGTAGGACAGCACGAACTCGTCCACGAGGTGGGTCAGGCCGTGCCGCTCGAACACCGCGCGGATGTCCCAGCCGATGTTGCTGACGACCGCGACGGGGATGTCCTTCAGGCGTTCCAGCGTGGCCTTGGTGTCCGGGTACGGCTGCCAGGAGTCGGCGTGCAGCAGCTGCTCGTAGAAGGCCTCTGCGTCGGGCACCAGCGAGTCGTTGAGCACCTTCACGTGGACCCAGCGGTGGACGTCGGGGTCGAGGTCGCGGCGTTGCCACGCGTCGGCGAGCTCAGCGTCCATGCCGTCGGCGATGCCGACCGGGGCGGTGAGAGCACGCATCAGGTCGCCGTTGGACTCGAGCTCGGGGTGCTCGAGCCGGAACAGCGTGCCGGAGAAGTCGAAGAGCGCAGCGCGGATCGTCACGCTCCCGACTCTACGTTCTCCCGGCTAGGTGGTCTGGACCTTTTTGAGCTCGGCCTCGACCGGCGACGTGTCGTAGGAGAGGTTCAGCTGCAGGTCGCCACCGCCGCGCTGGCTGGCGGCCGCGAACTGCTGCACGAACTCCTCGATCTGCTTGAGCGGCTGGTCGGCCAGCTTCGCCGCGGCCCTGTACAGCGTGCGGAAGCGGTCCGGCGTCGTGGTGCCGCGCAGGTCGGCCGCCCAGTCGAGCAGGCTCTCGTACGACTCCACGAACCGGTTGGCCAGGAGCCTGATCCTGTCCTTGTCACCCGGCCGCCCCGCCGGTCCGAACGCCCACTGCTGCTTGCCGGGGGAGAGCAGGTCCGCGATCCGGTTGACGATCTCGTCGAACGTGCGGCTGCGGGCCAGGAAGTTGTCGAGCGCGTCGGTGTCCGTGGTGATCGTGCGCCCCGGCGAGACGTCGCCCATCTCGTGGCTGATCTGCTTGTCCTCGAGCTTGCCCATGTGCAGCGCGATGCTGTCCGAGAACAGCTGGTACTCCCAGCCTGCCGACTGCGGGCCGACCGCGAGGCCGACCTTCTTCGCGATCATCTCCGCCAGCTCGCGCGGCGTGCGCGTGCGCAGGTCCAGATAACCGACGCTGGGGCGCAGGCCAGGGACCTCGGTGTCGTCGAACCGGGCGGGCAGCACGTACTCCTGCTCCGGGTTCTGCATGCCGCGAGCGAGCGCGCTGCGGCGTTCGTGGATGGTCCACATCTTCCGCACGTAGTGCTCGGACACGAACATCACGCAGAACCGCGAGTTCTTGCGGTAGATGTCGTCGAGGTGCTCGCTGAGTTCCTTGCCCCAGAGCTCCGCCTGCTCGTCGACGTCGTAGAAGTGCTCGATCCCCAGGTTCTTGAGGTGTTCGGCCACTTCGGCGACGTACTTGCGGTCTTCACCGGCGAACGACAGGCAGACGGCGTACTTGGTCACCGGGTGGATGTTAGTGGCGGGAACCACAGCGCTCGGCGGGGAGTTGTCCAGGTATGAGCCTGGGGTTCCTTTTCGCGATGTCGTTACCGGCGTTGGTGGCTGCCTTGTTCCTGCTCGCCGTGGTCGAACGGTTCGCGCGCGGCAAGAAGGGCACGCCCATGGCCACGGCCGGAATCGGTGAGCTCGGCGCGACGTTCGAGGCCGGCAAGCGCGAGGAGCTCGAGTTCCGCAAGGAGGAACGGCAGCTGCGCGACGAGGAGGGGGACGGCGCGCCGCCGCGAAGCCGGGTGGACCTCGACGGCGGCTTCGCTGTCCTGAAGGTGCCGGCCCAGCGGACGCCCAACTAGACGTTGCCGGTGGTCTTCGCGACCTGCACGCGGACGATCACGCGCACGTTGTCCGTGCCGACGTCGCCGGGGTAGTCCTTGCCGAGGTACTTGTGCGACAGCTCGTTGATGAGCTCGGGCCCGCCCTCGGTCGTCAGCGACGCGTCGCCGCGGAACTCCGAGTACTGGTACGGGTTGTCCTTGTTGATGACGGTGATGCTGACCCGCGGGTCGCGCGCGATGTGACGTTCCTTCGCGCGGCCGACGACGGTGGAGAAGAGCACGTCGTCGCCGTCGCGCTTGATCCACACGACCGAGGTCTGCGGGCTGCCGTCCTTGGTCAGCGTCGCGACGGTGGCGTAGTTAGCGCTGTCCAGCAGTTCGCGCTGCGGTTCTGAAAGCGTGGCCATGCGGTCAGGTTACGCTGATCAGCAACGCCGTGGCGATGGCCGCGATCCCCTCGTTCCGCCCGGTGAGGCCGAGGCCGTCCGTGGTGGTGCCGGCGACGGAGACCGGGCCGCCGATGGCCTCGGAAAGCGTTTTCTGGGCTTCGGCGCGGCGCTTGCCGATGCGCGGCTGGTTGCCGATGACCTGCACTGTGGCGTTTCCCACACGGAAGCCGGCCTCTTCGACGAGGCGGCGGACCTCGGTGAGCAGGACCACGCCGTGCGCGCCTGACCAGCGCGGGTCGGACGTGCCGAAGACCTCGCCCAGGTCACCGAGACCGGCGGCGGAGAGCAGGGCGTCGCACAGCGCGTGCGAGGCGACGTCGCCGTCGGAGTGACCCGCGCAACCGTCCACGCCGTCCCACAGCAGTCCGGCGATCCAGCACTCGCGACCGGCTTCGATCGGGTGGACGTCGACGCCCTGGCCGATCCTCACGCGCTTCCTCCAGCGAACAGTGCTTCCGCGACCGCGAGGTCGAACGGGGTGGTGATCTTCATGGCGTGCGCGTGCCCGGGAACCGTGTGGACCTGACCGCCGTTTTTCTCCACGAGACCAGCGTCGTCAGTTGCGGCAATACCGGAGCAATAGGCGGCTTTGAGAGTCTCGGCGCGAAAACCCTGCGGGGTCTGGACGACTCGCAGACCGGCACGGTCAGGTGTGGAGACGACCACTCCGACCTCGTCCACCTGCTTGATGGTGTCGGTCACCGGAAGCACCGGGATGACGGCGTCGTGCCCGTCGCGCACCGCGGCCACGACGTCGGCGATGACCTCGGGAGGGGTGAAGGCACGAGCGGCGTCGTGGACCAGCACGATCGAGGTGTCCGGAATCACGCGGAGCGCGTGTTCGAGGGCGAGGCGCACCGAGTCGGTGCGTTCGGCGCCCCCTGAAAGCACGTGCACCGCCCCGCCGACCGGGGCCAGCGAGGCGGTAGCGGTGTGCACCAAGTCCACATCGGACGGTGGAGCGGCGATGACCACGTGCTGAACCTGGCCTGACGCGAACAGGCCTTGCACGGCACGGGTCAGGAGCGGCACTCCGTTGACCGGCACGAGCGCCTTGGGCATCCCGTAGCCCAGACGCTCACCCCGCCCTGCCGCGGGCACGAGCGCGACAACACTCATGTTCGCGGTTTGTCCGATGCTCTGTTTGTTTTGTTGAGAACTACGACGCAGTGGCGAGAACTTCGTCGAGGAGAACCTCGGCCTTGTCCTCGTCGGTGCCTTCGGCCAGCGCCAGCTCGCTGACCAGTATCTGCCGCGCCTTCGCCAGCATGCGCTTCTCGCCGGCGGACAGCCCGCGATCCTTCTCGCGCCGCCAGAGGTCGCGCACCACTTCCGCAACCTTGTTCACGTCGCCGGAGGCGAGCTTCTCAAGGTTGGCCTTGTACCGCCGAGACCAGTTGGTCGGCTCCTCGGTGTGGGGAGCACGCAAGACCTCGAAAACCTTGTCGAGCCCTTCCTGGCCGACAACGTCACGCACGCCTACGATTTCGGCGTTGTCAGCGGGAACCCGAACAGTGAGGTCGCCCTGCGCTACCTTGAGAACGAGGTACTTCTTCTCCTCGCCCTTGATCACGCGGGTCTCGATTGCTTCGATGAGAGCGGCACCGTGGTGCGGGTAGACGACGGTCTCTCCGACCTTGAAAACCATGTGTCCTCTGCCCCTTTCGATGCCTCCATCCTAACACGTCCGGCAACCCTCCGATCGCTGCTCGATGATCCGTTAGTGCTGGTCAGGGCCATGCGGGGGGTTGACAAACCACCTGTTCGCGTGCAAGGTACGACTCATCGAAGATCGAATGGCACCACGTGCCGTGCGCTTTTCGGGCCCCGGTTAGGCTCCTTGCCTGGTGGTTGTTCCCTAGGAAGGACGCTGGAGCCGTGAACTCAGGAGTGTCTCGCCGGATGATCGTGACGGCAGCGCTGGCCGCGGGCCTCGGCCTGGTGGCGGTCGGCTGCAGCGCCGGTCAGGTCACCCAGACCGACACCCAGGTCGCCGCAGTCGACGGTGCGAGCGGCAACGCTGGCCCCATCGCGGTGCGCAACGTCATGCTGGCCTTCCCGCCGGACGGCAACCGGTATCACGAGGGTGAAGACGTGCCGATGACCTTCGTCATCGCGAACACGGGCGAGAACCCGGACAAGCTGTTGTCGATCAAGTCGGAGGCCGCGGAGGCCGAGGCCGAGATCGTCGGCGGCAAGGACATCCCGTCCCGGTACGCGCTGCAGGCCGAGTACGACGCCTCGAAGGCGCCGACGAAGACCTCCGCGCCGTCGTCCTCGTCGCACGCCTCGGAGTCGCACGCGCCTTCTTCGTCGAACGCGCCGTCCTCGTCGGTCTCGGTGACGTCCGGTGCGCCGTCGTCGTCCTCGGTGGCGCCGACCTCGGGCTCCGTGACGCCGTCGTCGTCCGGTTCGGCGTCGCCCTCTTCCGGCCGTCCGTCGGGCTCGTCCTCGGTCGCGCCGACCTCGTCGTCGGCCGCGATTCCGGACGACCTCGAGGTGCTGCGGATCCGCTGCACGCTGAGGAAGGTCAACCGCGACGTGGTGGCCGCGCAGACCATCAAGGTCACGTTCCTCTTCGAGAAGGCCGGTTCGGTCACGCTCGAGGTGCCGATCGCGCCGTCCGAGCACAAGCGCGTCAGCGAGGGCCACGAGACCGGCGGTCACTGAGCCTCTGAACGCGAAAACGCCGCTCCCTCGTCGTGAGGGGGCGGCGTTTTTCGTTGTGCGATCAGGGCGCGATCAGGCGGCCTTGAGCATCGGGCGGAACTTGTCGCGGTAGGCCCACGCCAGGCCGATCTCGGCCGCGACCACGAGCAGCGCCATGACCAGGCCGGACGGCTCCAGGAAGACGTGGAACAGGAAGATGTTCACGACCATCGGGGCCAGCATCGCGAGCGCCAGCGGCACGAAGCGGCCGACGATCAGCAGGACGCCGGCGAGGAGCTGGACGCCGGACGCGAGCTGCAGCATGTACCCGGTCGCGTAGAGCGCGGCGCTGAACGCGACACCTTCGGGTGCCATCGTGCTGGGGTCCGGGGCGGGCATGAACATGATGAAGCCGTTCAGACCGGTCGTGGCGAACAGCAGGCCGGTCAGCACGCGGGTGACGACGGTGGCGTAGCGGCCGAGGGCGAACTTGCGGGTCTGGGTCGCGGTTGCGGTGGTCACTGTGTCCTCCAGGCTGTCGTGTCCTTCCACTGATGCGTCGAACGGGCTCCCGGCCGGATCGACAAACCGGCCCGAGAATCTTGGAAGTTTCTTCGACGGCCCCCTGACCTGCGCCGATCGCAGCCGTGTGGCTTGCAGACCAACTCGCCGCCGTCCGCGAAGCGGCGGCCGATCAAAACTGTCAGGGGTCTGCTCTAACGTTCGATCCGTGGCGAAGACAGCGCGGCCGATCTTCCGTTGTGCCGAGTGCGGGCACGAGGTGGCGAAGTGGTTCGGCCGCTGCCCCGAGTGCCAGGCCTGGGGCAGCATCGAGGAACGTGGCACGGCATCGGTGACCCGCGTGGTCGCCGGCGCGCCCACGTCCGCGGCGCGCCCGATCGGCGAGGTCGACATCGAGTCGGCACGGGCGTTGTCGACCGGCGTCAGCGAGTTCGACCGCGTGCTCGGCGGCGGTCTGGTGCCGGGCGCCGTCGTGCTGCTGGCCGGCGAGCCGGGCGTGGGCAAGTCGACGTTGCTGCTGGAGACCGCGCACCGCTGGGCCGAGCACCACGGCCGCTGCCTCTACGTCACCGGCGAGGAGTCCGCGGGCCAGGTGCGGCTGCGCGCCGAACGCACCGGCAACCTCCACCCCGAGATGTACCTGGCGGCGGAAAGCGAACTCAGCGCGCTGCTCGGCCAGGTGGACGCGGTGAAGCCGTCCATGTTGATCGTCGACTCCATCCAGACCATGTCGACCGTGAGCGTCGAGGGCGTGCCCGGCGGCGTCACCCAGGTGCGGACCGTCGCATCCGGACTGATCGCGATGGCCAAGGAACGCGGCCTGCCGGTCGTACTGGTCGGACACGTCACCAAGGACGGATCCGTTGCAGGGCCCCGAGTTCTGGAACACCTGGTCGACGTCGTCCTGCAGTTCGAGGGCGACCGGCACTCCAGCCTGCGGCTGCTGCGCGGCATCAAGAACCGCTACGGCGCGGCCGACGAGGTCGGCTGTTTCGAACTGCGCGACGACGGCATCGTGGGCGTCCCGGACCCGTCCGGCCTCTTCCTCACGCGCCGGGAGAAGGCCGTGGAAGGCACCTGCGTGACGGTGATCGTCGAAGGCAAGCGCCCGATGCTCGGCGAGGTGCAGGCCCTGGTGGCCAAGACGAACCTGCCGGCACCGCGGCGCGCGGTGAGCGGCCTGGACTCCGCGCGGATCTCGATGGCGCTGGCGGTGCTGGAGAAGCGCGGCAAGGTCAACCTGTTCCAGAAGGACGTCTTCACCGCGACCGTCGGCGGCATGCGCCTGGTCGAACCCGCGGCCGACCTCGCCGTGGTGCTGGCGGTGGCGTCCGCGGAACGGGAGATCGCCCTGCCCGCCGACCTGGTGGTGCTGGGCGAGGTGGGGCTCGCCGGGGAGATCCGGCGCGTCAACGGGGTGGGCAAGCGGCTTCAGGAGGCCGCGCGGCTGGGGTTCAAGAAGGCGTTGGTGCCGCCGGACCACGGGCCGTTGCCGGACGGGGTGCGGGCGCTGGTGGCGAACGACCTGGTGTCGGCGCTGGAGGTGTTGGGGCTGAATCGGCGTCGCAGCACCAAGGGCGACGACGGCGGCAAGGGTGACGATGACCGCCGGCGTGGTGGTGGCGAGGGCGACGAAGACTGAGCTCCGGCGCGGCGCCGGACTGTGCGGCGGAGTCGGCTGAGGCCGAGCCGGGTGGTGTCGGGCTGTGCGGCGACGACGGCTGAGACCCAGCCGGGTGGTGTTGGACGACGCGCTGGGCGGCGGAGCGACGGCCGTGGCCGGGCGAGAGATCACGCTGTCCGCCGATCTGGAGCTGGGCCAGCGTCGCGGTGAGGCGGGGTCGGTGTTCCGGAGTGCTGCGGGCGGTGTTCTGCCTGGCGAGCCGGGGGCTGAGCCAGCAGCGTCGACGTGGGGAGGGCCGGGGTGGCCTCGCGGTGGTGCGGGCGGGCCGGTGTTCGCTGGGCGGCCTGCTGTCCGGGGTGCGGCGGGCGTTTTGATGCCTGACCGAGGCGTGGGGGGCTGAGCCGGCGTCGCGGTGGCGTGCGCCGGGCTGGCGTCGCGGCGGCATTGGTAACGAAGAGTGTGCCAGTGCGGCCCCGTGGGGCGACCGTGATCGAATGTGCGGGTGTTGGGGAGGCACGACCGCGAGATAGGTGAGTTGTTGCGGTTCGCCGCGGGCATGGTCCCGGCGGAGGTGCAGAGCGAGGACGTGCTCGACCACCTCGACCACGAAGAGTGGGAGCTGGTCCTCGAACTGCTGGGGGAGTTCGACGGCAACACCTGGCAGACACCGCGTTACTGGGCCCTGCTGGCAGAGGCCGCGACGCAGATGGACGTGGACGGGGCCTGGTTCCAGTGGCGGTGCGTGGAGTCGATCCAGGGCGTGTTGCGGGTGGAGCTGGTGCTGGAGCTCGACGCGGAACCGTTGCAGGCCAGGGGAGAGCGGCCTGCGTGGGACGTCACGGGCAACCATCGGCGGGTCGCGGCGTTGTGGATCGAGTCCAAGCCCGTGCTGGGGCCGGGTGAGCGTGCGACGGCGCGGCTGAGGCCGTTCGTGCCGCCGGCGTGGACTCATCTCATCCGGGGTGACCTGATCACGCTGCTCGGCAGTTCGCCGGGCACCGCGAAGATCATTGAGAAAGTGCCGCCGCGGCCCTAGGAGGACCGCGGCGGCACCAAATCAACTACACCGAAATCAGACTTACTGGGACAGCAGCTGGGCGCAGCGGATCAGGCCCAGGTGCGAGTACGCCTGCGGGTGGTTGCCCAGCGAGCGCTCGGCGACAGGGTCGTACTCCTCCGGCAGCAGGCCGGTGGGGCCCGCGGCCGCGACGATCTGGCCGAACAGTTCCTCGGCCTCGGTGCGACGACCCGTCAGAAGATAGGACTCGATCATCCAGGCGGCGCAGAGGTGGAAGCCTCCCTCGTCGCCCGGCAGGCCGTCGTCGCGGTGGTAGCGGTACACGGTCGAACCGGACCGCAGTTCCGCCTCGATGGCCGTGACGGTCGACTGGAAGCGTTCGTCGGTCGGGTCGATCAGGCCCGACAGGCCGACGAACAGCGAGGCCGCGTCCAGGTCGTCGCCGTCGTAGGCCGTGGTGAAGGACTGAACTTCGTCGTTCCAGCCGTTCTTCAGCACGTCCGTGGCGATGGTGTCGCGCAACGGCACCCACGACGGGTCCAGTGAGCGGCCGAACTGTTCGCCGAGCTTGATCGCGCGGTCGATGGTCAGCCAGCACATGACCTTCGAGTACACGTGGTGGCGCGGCGCGTGCCGCTCCTCCCAGATGCCGTGGTCGGGCTCGTGCCAGCGCCGTGAGACGGCTTCCGCCATCGCTTCGGCCATCGCCCAGTCGGCGTCGGACAACGAACCACGTGCGGACGCGAGCTGCACCACGAGATCCACGACCGGACCGAACACGTCGAGCTGCACCTGCTGGTTCGCGAGGTTGCCGACGCGCACGGGACGCGAGCCCGCGTAGCCGGGCAGCGTGTCGATCACGGCCTCGGCACCGAGTTGCGTGCCGTGCAGCGTGTACAGCGGGTGCAGGCGCTCCGGGCCGGGGATGGTCTCCAGGACGCCGTGCAGCCACGCCAGGAAGCCGTCAGCCTCCGCGAAGGAGCCCACGGACACCAGCGCGGCGGCGGTCATCGCGCCGTCGCGCAGCCAGCAGTAGCGGTAGTCCCAGTTGCGGACGCCGCCCAACTCCTCCGGCAGTGACGTGGTCGCCGCTGCCATGATCGAGCCGGAGTCCTTGTGCACCAGGCCGCGCAGCGTCAGGGCCGAGCGCAGCACCAGGTCGGTCTGCACGGTCGGCAACCGAAGCCCCGCCGCCCAGTCCGACCAGTAGCCCGCGGCACGGTCCCGGCGAACGGACTCGGCCTGGGCGTGCTCGGAGATGTCGTCGGTGCCGCAACGCAGCTCCAGCAACACCGGCGCGCCCTCACGCGGACGAACCACGGCGCGTGCGGTCTCCTGCACGCCGTCGGAGGTGATCTCCCAGTCGACGCCGGGCGAACGCAGCACCATCGGGTCCGAGGTGCCGACGACCCGCAGGCCGTCCTGCTCGCGGATGAACCGCACGGGCACCTGACCGAACTCCGGCCGCGGCGCGAACGTGATCACCGCGTTGGTCGAGCCCGAGATCCGTCGCACCAGGTCGGTGCGGTGCGAGGCTAGGTCGTGCTCCAGGTAGTCCGTCACCAGGAGGCGCGACCAGCGGGTCTCCACGATCATCGTGCCCGGCAGGTAGCGCTGGCCCAGTGGCAGCGACCCGTGTTCCGGCTTGATCGAGAAGTGGCCCGCGGCCGGACCGCCCAGCAGGTCCGCGAAGATCGCCGCGGAGTCCGGTTCCGGGTGGCACAGCCAGTTGACCTTGGCGTCGGGCGTGACCAGGGCGACCGAACGCTCGTTCGCGAGCATGGTCAGCCGCTCGATCGGCACGGCCTGGTCGCCGTGCAGCCACGCGCGTCGCTCCTCCAGGAGGAACGCGAGCACGGTGGCCACGTCGGCGGGGTCGCTCACGTAGTGCTGGGCCAGCGACTCGCCGGCGCCGACCCGGATGCCCAGGTCGGGGCCGTGCAGGCGGGCGAACGCCTTCTCGTCGGTCACGTCGTCGCCCAGGAAGATCGCCGCGGTGGCGCCTACCTGGTGCCGCAGGACGTCGAGGGCGTGGCCCTTGTCGGTCTCGACGACGGCGAGCTCGATGACGGCCTTGCCCTCGGTGACCTGCACACCTTCCCAGGTGCACGGGCCGGAGCGGACGGCGGAGAGCACGGCCTCCCCGATCGCCTCGCTCGCGGCACGGCGCACGTGCACCGCGACCGAGGCGGGCTTCACCTCGAGCTGGACGCCTTCTTGGCCGTCGGCGATCTCTTCGAGCTCGGCTTCGATGCGCCGGAGCAACGCCTTGGCGTTGGCGTCCAGCGCGTGCACGAAGCCGACGTCGAACTCGGAGCCGTGCGAGCCCACCAGGTGGACCTCGCCAGGCAGGCGGGAAAGGGTGGCCAGGTCGCGCAGCGCACGCCCGGAGATCACGGCTGACGTGGTCTCGTGCAGGCTCGCGAGCGAACGCAGTGCGTTCACCGACTCCGGGAGCGGGCGTGCCTGCTCCGGGTCGGCCACGATCGGCGCGAGTGTTCCGTCGTAGTCGCTGGCGACCAGCAGTCGCGGGGTCCGCGCGAGCTGACAGATAGCTCTGCGCAGTTCGGCGGGGAGGGCCTCGGCGGTCAACGCCCCTCCTGGAGCACTCGATGGGTCAGTGGGATCTGAAAGGATTCAGACCGAGGTCTGCGTGCCCAACGCCTCCAGGAACGACCTCGCCCAGCGGTCAACGTCGTGGGTGAGGACCTGGCGGCGCAGCGCGCGCATCCTACGGCGGCCTTCAGCGGGATCGATGTCGAGGGCGGCCTGCAGTGCGTTCTTGACACCGTCCAGATCATGGGGGTTCACCAGGAACGCACTGGTCAGTTCTGCGGCAGCGCCGGCGAACTCGCTGAGCACCAGAGCTCCACCAAGATCATATCGGCAGGCCACGTACTCCTTGCACACGAGGTTCATTCCGTCCCGAACGGGCGTGACGACCATGACGTCCGCCGCGCTCATGAACGCGACGAGCTCCTCGCGGTTCACCGACTGGTGGAGGTAGTGCACGACGGGCTTGCCGACCCGTCCGAACTCGCCGTTGATCCGGCCGACCGACTGCTCGATGTCCTGGCGCATCGTCTTGTAGTGGTCGACCCGTTCCCTGCTGGGGGTGGCCAGCTGGACCATCGTGACGTCCTCGGGGTCCACGCGTCCGTCCGCGATCAGCTCGTACAGAGCGCGGATCCTGACGTCGATGCCCTTCGTGTAGTCGAGACGGTCCACGCCCAACAGGATGCGCTTGGGGTTGCCGAGGTCCGCTCGAATCTGCTTCGCGCGGGCTTGCGTCTCCTTGCGCCGCGCCACCGCGTCGAGCCCCGCGCTGTCGATCGAGATCGGGAACGCGCCGACGCGCACGGTCCGGTCGCCGACCTGCACGACACCTGGCCGGGTGCGGACACCAACGGTGCCGCGGCTGGGCTCCAGGCCGACGAGCCGGCGGGCCAGCCAGAGGAAGTTCTGCGCGCCGCCGGGCCGGTGGAAGCCCACGAGGTCGGCGCCGAGCAGGCCGCGGATGATCTCCGTGCGCCACGGGAGCTGCATGAACAGCTCGACCGGCGGGAACGGGATGTGCAGGAAGAAGCCGATCTTCAGGTCGGGCCGCTGCTCGCGCAGCATCGCCGGGACGAGCTGCAGCTGGTAGTCCTGCACCCAGACGGTCGCGCCCTGGGCGGCGACCTTCGCGGTCGCGTCGGCGAACCGCTGGTTGACCCGCACGTAGGAGTTCCACCAGTGCCGGTGGAAGGCGGGCTGGGCGACAACGTCGTGGTAGAGCGGCCAGAGGGTGCCGTTGG
This sequence comes from Lentzea miocenica, assembly GCF_033949945.1. Lineage (NCBI taxonomy): Bacteria > Bacillati > Actinomycetota > Actinomycetes > Pseudonocardiales > Pseudonocardiaceae > Lentzea > Lentzea miocenica. The sequence goes on along the minus strand of NZ_JAXAVW010000050.1, from coordinate 23,710 downwards.
AGAAGCCCTCGTAGTAGTCCTCGACCTCTTTGGCGGACAGCTCGACCGGGTGCAGCAGCAGGCCGTCGTCCTCGAACGGCGAGACCACGGCGTCGGACACGCCGGGCCAGCCGACCCATGCGCCGCTGTGTGAGCGGAGGAACGGTTCGAGCGCACTCACCAGCCCTCCGGGGCTGTGCTTCCAACGTTCTGTGCCGTCGGGCAAGCGCTCCAGGTCAACCGGCAGCCGGTTGGCCACGACTACGAATTCCGCCCCGTTCTCGCCAATGTCCATGCTCACAAAAACCCAGGTTAGTGCGGTCGCGTGGCCCCTGCGCCCCGTGTAACCCCCGTCACAGCGAGGTTCACTCCAATCGACGCTTGGTGGGTTTGAGCGGCCCGGACATGCGCGGACCAGCGAACTTGCGCTCCAAACGGCCCAATCCCGTACGCACCGGCTGGGCCAGATACTCGCCCAACACGACCCCTCCGGCCAGTGCGAGAGCAATACCACTCGCGAACACCAGCGTGCTCAAACCGGCCGGATCGCCCTCGGCGGTGAGCTGGAACAGCCCCCGGTACGTGGTCCAGCCGGGCAGCAGCGGCACGACGCCCGCCTGCACGACGACGAGCGTCGGGATGCGCAGCCGCCGGGTCATCGTCGCGCCGCCGAACCCGGTGATCGCGGCGGCCACGGCCGACCCGAGCAGCGCGTCCAGGCCGGCGCTCGTCACGAGACCGTAGGCGGCCGTGCCGATCGCGCCGGAGATGGCGGCGGCGACGAGCGCGCGGGGCCTGGCGTAACAGGCGAGCGCGAAGAACGCACTCGTCGCCGCGCCGGCCGCGAACTGCATCGGCACGGCGGAGATCAACGCGGGCAACGGGTCGCTGAGCCTGATGTCCAGTCCGAAGTGGACGGCGGCGCGGATCGCCAGCGCGACACCCGCGATCAGGCCCGCGCTGAGCAGCACGGTTTCGACCGTGCGGCCCGCTGCGGTGACGTTGTAGCCGGAGATCGCGTCCTGCACGGTGCTGACCAGCGCGAGCCCGGACAGCAGCACGACGATCCCGACCGCGACCAGCAGGCTCGGCCGCACGGGCAGTAGCCCGGTCGAGTAGATGGCCAGCGCGGCACCCGTGCCGAGCGCGCCGCCGACGAGTTGCTGGAAGAAGAACGGGAGCGCACGGCGGTTGAGGAGCCTGCCGACGCGGTCGACCACGGCGGTGATGGCCGCGGCGGTGATCGCGAGCACCAACCCGCCACCGACGAGGAAAGCGACCGCGGCGGCCATTCCGCCCCATGCGGCGGTCGCGACCCAGCGCGGATACGGGTGCTTGGCGTTGGTGATGTCTTCGAGTTGTGCGTGCGCGTGCTCGATCGGCCCGAGATTGCGCACCAGATGTTCGACGGCGGCAAGTCGCGTGTAGTCGAGACTGCGTTGCCGGACGACCCGAACCGCGGTGATAGGCGGCGCCTCTGTGCCGCGATGACACGACACGCTGATAGAGGTGTAGATCACGTCTACTTCGGTATGGGGAAGTCCATAGCTCTCGGTGACGGAGAGAATCGTGGCTGTTACATCGGCCGCGCCCGCCCCACTGGACATTTGGACCTCACCGATCTTCAGTGCGAGATCGAGTACCAGGTGAACCGTGGTGTCATCGGGCAGAGCGGGGCCGTGCAGGCTGTTCGTGGAAATCTTGCGCACCTCCGTCGGGTGATCGTGAGGAGTCCTTCGACTGTTGCTGTGGTGTCTGCCACCTCCGATCGGGCGACCCAAAACGGAGGACATGATCACTGTCCGTTGGTTACCCTCCTGACCTGGTCAAGGCGGCCCGTCCGGCGCTTTGAGCCACTCAGTTGGTTGGTCTGACTCCGGTCGGAGCAATCCGATCACACTGAGAGCAGACCGTTCGCCGCAGGTAGCACCCGCAACGGGCGCTTACCATGTTCGCGAACACGAGCCAGGCCGGCGTAGCTCAATTGGCAGAGCACTCGCCTTGTAAGCGAAAGGTTAGGGGTTCGATTCCCCTCGCCGGCTCTTATGCAACGGGGGTTCGCCCAGGTGGGCGGGCCCCCGTCTCAATTCGACGTGACAGTTCGTCAGCTTTTGCGAACGAGTCCGGTAAAGCCCGCGACACTCAGCGTGGCGAACGACCAACCCAGGATCTGCACCACCCAGCCTGCTCCGGTCGCCCACTGCCCGGCTGGCCCGTTCGCCAGTTCGCAACGCGGTGTCCCGCCGAGCTTCACCAGCGGGATCGCGAGATCCGCCGCAAGACTGATTCTGTTCACCGGTGAACACGAGTCGGCGGGGCGGTCCTTGGCCGGTGTAAGGCCGTTATAGGCATTGGTTGTCCACACGAGACAAATCGCGAGCACGAACGTGACGAGCAGTCCGACGACCGCCCTGGACGGCTTGTAGCCGTAGCCGAGCGTGACGCCGAGGAACCAGTGCCAGAGCTTGTTGCCGGGGTCGCCGCGGCGGCGGAGGTCCCGTTGCTGGGCGATCAGGACCTTGCGCGCGGTGTGTTCGTGGCCGGCGGCTCGGTGCACGGCGGCGAGTTGCTGATAGGGCTGCGCTTCGTACTCACGCGTGTGGTCGCGCAGCATCGTGAGCCACGCGTCGGTGTCCTCAGGTGGTTCCGGATAGGTCAGACCGTTCAACGACGCGGTGAACGGTCCGGCGGCGATGCGCTCCGTGACGTGGAGCCGGAGCGCCCGCCCGGCTCTCGTGGTGAACAGGTCGACCGCGAGACCGTTGGCGTGATTGACGATGCTGTCCGGAATGATGGTGACCTCGCCTCCGGCGTCGGTGTCGCTGATCTCCAGCGCGGCACCGAACGACGTCGCCTCGATGCGTGAGTTCGCGATCACCAGGCTGCCCTCGACGGCCGCTCTGTGCACGGCCACCGCCCGGCCGCGCCGGTTTCGAACCGATCCGCCGATCCAGAGATCCCCGCCCAGCCTCGTGTTGACCAGCTGTACAGCGGCGTTGACGCTGTTGTTCAGGGCGTTGAAGTCCCTGTCGAGGGTGATGTCGGAGCGGATGTGCGCGCCGTTGCCGCACAGGGCCATGCCGGCGTCGCTGCGCAGTACGGTGCCGGAGAGCCTCAGCTCGCGTGCTGTGGCGTCGATGAAGGTCAACGCGTCGCCTTTTCCTCCTGCTCGCACGAAGGCGTTGTGCAGCCTGACCACGCCGCCGATCCGTGCGCCGTCGAGGTAGATCGCGTCGTTCGCCGCATCGACGACGGCCTCGTTGAGGAGCAGGTCCATGCCGATCTCGCAGCTGTCGAACCAGCATCCGATGCCCTCGGAGGTGATGAACACACCGTCCATCCACACGTCGCGGCTCACGTGCATGCTGCCGGCGCTGAGTCCGCGCAGGCTGCTTCCGGTGAGCAGCAGTGGGCCGTCGATCCGTGCGTTGTCCAGGTCGAGCAGTCCGGTGCAGCGGGCGTCCCGCATGGCGAAGTAGGCGGTTTTCAGGCCTTCCGCGGAGATGCCGGGGATAGTCGAGTCGTCGAGCGACAGCCCCGGCAGTTCGGTGTGGAAGAGCGACAGCGGCTCCTCGAACAGGCACCCGTCCAGCAGGAGCGGTGTCGCGGACTGGACGAACCCGAGGTCGAGCGCACCGGTGATCCGCGCGCCGATGACCTGGAGCCCGCGCGGGTCGTGGTCACCCGCACGCAGCACGTCTCTGATCGCGTCGGCGCGCAGGACGTTGTTCCCGCGGCGGGAGAGATCGAGGATTTCGCCCGCCTCCGCGGCGCGCTTCATGTCCTGCTCTGTCTCACTAGGACGTGACATTCTGGGCCCCATGTCCTACCTCGCGGATAGCGCGCGCTACGACCAGATGACGTACCGGCGGACGGGACGCAGCGGCCTCAAGCTGCCCGCCATCTCGCTCGGCCTGTGGCACAACTTCGGCGGCGACCGGCCTTATGAGCTGGGTCGCGGGATCGCGCGGAGGGCGTTCGACCTCGGTGTCACGCACTTCGACCTCGCCAACAACTACGGTCCGCCCTACGGCTCGGCGGAGATCACGTTCGGGCAGATCCTCTCCGATGATCTCAGGCCGTACCGCGACGAGCTGGTCATTTCGACGAAGGCGGGCTACGACATGTGGGCCGGCCCGTACGGGGAGTGGGGCAGCCGCAAGTACCTGCTCAGCTCGCTCGACCAGTCGCTGACCCGGATGGGCCTCGACTACGTCGACATCTTCTACTCCCACCGGTTCGACCCGGAGACGCCGCTCGAGGAGACGATGGGCGCGCTCGTGTCCGCGGTGCAGCAGGGCAAGGCGCTCTACGCCGGCATCTCGTCGTACTCGCCGGCCAAGACGCGGGAGGCGGCCGAGCTGCTGCGGTCCGCGGGGGTGCCGTTGCTGATCCACCAGCCGTCGTACTCGATGCTCAACCGCTGGATCGAGCCGGAGCTGCTGGACGCGCTGGAGGAGGTCGGGGCCGGCTGCATCGCGTTCTCACCGCTCGCGCAGGGCATGCTGACCGACCGCTACCTCAACGGCATTCCGGAGGGCTCGCGCGCGTCGCAGGGCAAGTCGCTGTCGACGGACCTGCTGAGCGACGAGAACCTCAGCCGGATCCGCTCCCTCAACGAGATCGCCAAGTCGCGCGGGCAGTCGCTCGCCCAGCTCGCGCTGACCTGGACGATCCGCGACCCGCGCGTCACGTCGGCGTTGATCGGCGCGTCCTCGGTCGGGCAGCTGGAGCAGAACCTCGCGGCTCTGCAGGCGCCGCCGCTGACCGACGACGAGCTCGCCGAGATCGACAAGTACGCCGTCGAGTCGGGCATCGACCTGTGGGCGACGAGCTCCAACGCCGAGTGATTTGAGCGCACGCGGGGAGCTTTCGTGCGCTCGTGGTGCACGAAAGGGCCCCGCGTGCGATCAGGGCTGCCGGGGGAGGCGGATGGTGAAGGTCGTCGAGCCTGGGCGGCTGGTCAGGGTGATCGTGCCGCCGTGGGCCTGGATCAGGGATTGCACCACGGCGAGGCCGAGTCCGCTGCCGCCGCGCTGACGGGTCCGCGAGTTGTCCACGCGGTAGAACCTGTCGAAGATCCGCGCCTGGTCGGCCGCCGGGATGCCTGGGCCGGTGTCGCTCACCCGCACGACCGCCCAGCCGTTCTCGGCCGTCACCTTCAACGACACCGTGGTGCCGTCCGGCGTGTGCACGGCCGCGTTGGTCAGCAGGTTGTCGAGCACCTGTCGCAACCGCGTCGGGTCGGCGGCCATGGTGACCGTGTCGGCGTCCAGCGTCAGCTCGTGGGACGGACGGGCCGCGCGGAACGCGTCGGCGGCCGCCTCCGCGAGCACCGACAGGTCCATCTCCTCCGGGCGCAACGGTGGTTCGGACTCCGCGGAATCCAGGCGTGCCAACAACAACAGGTCGTCGAGCAGCACGCTCATCCGTGACGCCTCCGACCGCAGCTTCTCCAGGTGCTTCTCGCGTTCGCCCGGCTCGTTGGCCGCCGCGTACCGGAAGAGGTCCGCATAGCCGCGCAACGACGTCAACGGCGTGCGCAGCTCGTGTGAGGCGTCGGCGATGAACCTTCGCAGCCGCTGTTCGGCGGCCGTGCGGGCGGCCAGAGAAGAGTCGATGTGCGCGAGCATGTTGTTGAACGCCTCGCGCAGCTCCTCGACCTCGACGCCGCCGCCCTTGCCGTCCACGCGCACGGTCAGGTCGCCCGAGTCGGTCAGGTCGTGCGAGGAGATGTCGTGCGCGGTGTCGGCCATGTCCGACAGCGGCTGCATGCCCTTGCGGATCAACGCCTGGCCGCCGACCACCAACGCGACGAGCGCGGCCAGGAAGGCGATGACGCCGACCGTGACCAGCTGGGAGATCGTGCCGTCCCGGTCGTTCATCGGGGCCGCGCTGACCACGATGTACTCGTTCTCGATGATCTGGCAGGCGCGCAGCCGGAACTTGCCCTCGTCGCGGAGGTACTCGGTCTCGAACTTGTCGGCGGTCAGCGCCTGCTTCGCGAGGGCGTCGAACTCCTCGCGGTCCTGTGGCTGCTGGTCGCCCGGCAGGGGCGTGACGCCGCCGTTCTCGATCTTGTAGACGACGGCGAACCAGTCGGGCGGGATCTTGGTGATCTTGCCGTAGTACTCGACCTCCTTGGCCGCGCCCTGCTGGCTGATCACCATCTGGTCGTCGAGGCGGCGGTCCAGGAAGTCCTTCATCGACGTGACCATGACCCAGCCGACGATCACGAACACCGTCAGCGCGAGCGCGCCGAGGCCCAGCGCGAGGCGGGTGCCGAGCCGCCAGTCGCGGACGGGCTTCAGCCTGAACCTCATCCGCCGGCTCACTCCGCTGCTCGGCGGAGCACGTACCCCACACCGCGCACGGTGTGGATCAACGGCTCGCGGCCGTCGTCGAGCTTGCGGCGCAGGTGGGAGATGACCAGCTCGACCACGTTGGAGCGGCCGCCGAAGTCGTACTCCCACACGTGGTCGAGGATCTGCGCCTTGGTCAGCACGGCAGGCGAGCGGCGCATCAGGTAGCGGAGCAGCTCGTACTCGGTCGGCGTGAGGGTCGCCAACTTGCCGGTGCGGCGGACCTCGCGCGTGTCCTCGTCCATCACCAGATCGGCGACCTTGAGCACGGAGCGCTTCCACGACGGACCCGTCGAGCGGCGCAGCACGGCCCGCAACCGGGCCATGAGCTCTTCGACCGAGAAAGGTTTTACGAGGTAGTCGTCGCCGCCACGAGTGAGACCCGCCACACGGTCCGCGGTGCCGTCACGAGCCGTCAGGAACACCACGGGCACCATCGCCCCGGCCGCGCGCATTCGATCTAGAACGGTGAATCCGTCCAGGTCAGGCAGCATGAGGTCGAGCACGACGATGTCCGGCTGGAACTCGGCGGCCTCTCTCAAGGCCTCCTCGCCGTTGTGCGCGATCGCGGCCTGCCAGCCCTCGTACCGGGCGACCGTCGCGACCAGGTCAGCGATGTGCGGCTCGTCGTCGACGACGAGCAATCGAACCGAGTTCCCCTTGTCCACGTGCTCATGGTGCGTCACCTGGTGGCCCCCTCGCTCGATCGACAGGAAGTCGACAGTCGGTGCATAGGGGAGCCACAGCTCGAACGCTGAGGATCGAGAACGACCGACAGAGACCGCCTGACCGAGGAGCCCGCCGTGACGACCACCCTGCAGCAGACCGCTCGACCGGCTCCGGCCGGCCGGGCGACGCCGCACAAGGTGCTGGCCAAAGCCGGCCTCTACGTGTTCCTCCTGGCCAACGCGGCGTTCGTGACCTACCTGTTCAACGCGGCGGGTGTGGGCTCGAACAAGCTGATCAACTTCGGCCGGTTGACCGGGCTCTACGGCGCGCTCGCGATGGCGTTCCAGCTGCTGCTGGTCGCCCGGCTGCCGTGGCTCGACCGCCGGCTGGGCATGGACAAGCTGACCTCGTGGCACCGCTGGGTCGGCTTCACGATCTTCTGGATGCTGATCGGCCACCTGACCTTCATCGCGTTCGGCAACGCGGGCTCCGACGGCCCGATCGCCGAGGTCCTCCGGCAGGCGACCGAGCTGGAGGGCATCCTCCGCGCGCTGGTGGCGTGGGCGATCATCATGATCGTCGGCGTGGTCTCGGCCCGCTTCGCGCGGCGCCGGATGGCCTACGAGACCTGGCACTTCATCCACCTGTACACCTACATCGCGATCTTCCTCGCGTTCACGCACCAGGTCGCGGTCGGCAGCACGTTCCGCAAGTCCGAGCTCGCGACGGCCTACTGGTGGGGACTCTGGGCGTTCGCGCTCGGAGCCGTCTTCGTCGGACGGGTGGCACTCCCGTTCTGGCGCAACTGGCGTCACCAGTTCCGGGTCGCCGCGGTCGTGCCCGAGGCGCACAACGTCGTCTCGGTCTACATCGAGGGCAAGGACCTGGACCAGCTCGGCGCGAAGGCCGGACAGTTCTTCCTGTGGCGCTTCCTGACCAAGGACCGCTGGTGGCAGGCCAACCCGTTCTCGCTGTCCGCGGCGCCGAACGGCAAGTACCTGCGGCTCACCGCGAAGGCGCTGGGCACCGGCAGCGCGGACATCCGCAACATCAAGGTCGGCACCCGCGTGTTCGCAGAAGGCCCGTACGGCGCCTTCACGACCATGCACCAGACCAGGCCGAACGCGCTCCTCGTCGCAGGTGGTGTCGGCGTCACGCCGATCCGCGCGCTGCTGGAGGAGATCAAGGGCCACGTCGTGGTGCTGTACCGGGTGAGCGACCCGCGTGAGGCCGTGCTGCTGCGCGAGATCGAAGGACTCGTGCGGGCCAAGGGCGCGGTGTTGCGCCTGGTCACCGGGTCCTCGAAGACCATCACCGCGAACGGCCCGTTGCTCGGCCCGAACAACATCGCCGCGCTGGTCCCGGACGTGGAGGAGCGCGACATCTTCATCTGCGGACCGAACGGCATGACCGACGCCGTGGTGCGCAGCCTCGACGAACTGGGAGTGCCCGGCAAACAGGTCCACGCCGAGCGCTTCGCGCTGGCCAACTGAAGGGGATCGACGACGTGAAAAGGGCAATTCCCGTTCTGGCGCTGAGCGTGGCCGGCCTGGTTCCGGTCTGGCTCTACTCGCCGGGCGCCGCGCACGAGGGTGAGCTGACCGAGGTCGCCGCGCCGGAAAACCCGCAGCAGCAGCAGACCCAGGCCGCTCCGCAGACCACCAGCGCCGCACCCACGACCACCGGTGCCGCACCGAAGACGACCGGTGCCGCGCCGACGACCCAGCAGCAGCAGACCCAGCAGCAGGCGCAGACCCGCAACGTATCCGGACCGGCGGTGAACACGTCCGAAGGCACCGTGCAGGTCCAGATCACGTTGCAGGGCAACAAGATCACCGATGTGAAGGCGTTGCGGGCGCCCAACAGCGAACCGACCAGGATGGCGCTGCCGATCCTGAAGCAGGAGGCGCTCAAGGCGCAGAGCGCGGACATCGACACGGTGTCCGGCGCGACCGCGACCTCCGAGGGCTACAAGAAGTCGCTCCAGGGCGCCCTGGACGGGGCGCGGTAGCGGTGTCGGTGCGGCGCGTCGAGCAGATCATGGGCCTGCCGATCTCGGTGGACCTGCGGGACGGGGACGACGCACTGGCCGAGCGGGCTTTTGCCTGGCTGAGGGCAGCGGACGCGCAGTTCTCGCCGTTCAAGCCCGACAGCGAGGTGTCCCGGCTGGACCGGGGTGAGCTCTCCAGGGAGGAGCTCACCCCGGATCTGGTCGAGGTGCTCTCGCTGTGCGACTGGTACGAGGAGTCGACCGGCGGCGCGTTCACGGCGCAGGTGCCGGGACGCGGCCTCGACCCGTGCGCGGTGGTCAAGGGCTGGGCCGTGCAACGCGCCGCGGACATCCTGCGCGAGGGCGGAGCGTCGACGTACTGCGTCAACGCCGGTGGCGACGTCGTGACGGCCGGCGAGCCCGAGCCCGGAAAGCCTTGGCGCGTGGGCGTTCGGCATCCCGATCTCGCCGACCAGGTCTGCGTGGTGCTCGGCGTGCGGGACGGAGCCGTTGCCACGTCAGCGTTGTACGAACGCGGCCGGCACATCCTGGACGGCCGTACCGGTAAGCCCGTCACGGGACTTTTGTCGGTCACAGTTTTCGCCGAAGATCTCGCCATCGCCGATACCACTGCCACAGCAGCGTTTGCGCTGGGCAGAGACGGAATCGAGTGGGCTGCGGAGCAGGAGGACTGCGAGGTTTTCATCGTCGACGAAGATCGTCAGGTCTTCCGCAGTCCTGGACTTCCGGTACACATCTGTTAACATGCCCGCCCAACGGAGCCTTGACTCCGGGGCACGGATTTCGTTGATCAAGAGCTGGATCGGAGCTCGCGCTCGGGGCAAGACCCGGCCTGCTGTTGACCAACACCTCGTGCGAGAGAGCCTGCTGGTGCGCGAATTCGGGAGCGCACACCAGCGGGCTCTTTCTGTTTTCAAGGCTCTGTTCGGTCAGGCGTACCGGTCTTCGTTGAAGTCGAGGTTGACCGCCGAGCAGCCCAGATCGCGGCCCATCGCGTCCAGCACGTCCACCAGCTCCAGCCCGCTCAGCCAGTCGCGGGGCAGCGCCTCGGTGCCGTGCAGCGCGCCGAGCACGTTGCCGGTCAACGCCGCCGTGGCGTCGCTGCCGCCGGAGTGGTTGGCCGCGGCGCGCATGGCGTCCACGAACTGCACGGGCTTCGGGTGGGTCAGCACGGTGTAGACCGCGATGGCCAGCGCTTCCGGACCGGTCCAGCCGCTTCCGAGCCGGTCGACGCGTACGGGCGCGCCGCTGTCGTGTTCCTCGGCGAGCACCACGGCGCGTGTCAGCACCGTCGCCGTGTAGGTGTCGTCGCGCAGCACGCGGCCGATGACCTGGTCGATCGCCTCGCGCAGGGGCCTGCCCTTCACCGCGAGCAGGTGGACCAGCAACGCCAGTGCGCCGCCGGAGACCCAGCCGCCGGTGCCGCCGTGCGTCAGCGCCGCGAACCGGCAGCCCAGGTCGTAGGCGATCTGGGCAGACGGTGCGAAGCCGGCTGGGGCGGTGCGTGTGACGCCGTTGCAGCCGGACGACTCGTTGTGCGGGTTCTCCGGAGTGGACGGTGTCTCGGCGGCGAGCGCGCGCAGGCAGGTCAGACCCGGCGAGCGGCTCTCGTACAGCCGTTCGTCTGCGAGCAGCCCGACCGCACCCCGTTCCGGGGCCGGTTGCTGCTGGGTGATCAGCCAGCGCCGGTAGCTGTGCCACACCATCTCCGACGGCTCCCACTCGCCGGTCCGCTTTCCACGCACCCAGGCGCGCAGGTAGCCGTCGGCGGTGAAGAGGGTCAGCTGGGTGTCGTCGGTGAAGAGCGCGGGCTTCGGTGGGGCGAGCACACCCTCCGGGCCGTGTTCGCGCTGGATGTCGGCCAGGCCGAGGTACTGCACGGGCGCGCCCAGCGCATCACCCAGGGCGCCGCCGAGAAGGCACCCGGCGCCGCGGTCAACCACGGAATTCCTGTCTCGCGGCACCCGTGAACAGTAGCGTCCCGCGAACTTGAACCGTACTTGTATCTGAGACGGCCCCCGGCGCACCTGTTGAAGTGACGAGGTCAGCGCACCTGAAGGAGGGGCATGCGGAGCAAAACCGGACTCGAGTTCGGCGTGCTCGGTCCACTCCAGGTGCTCGCGGACGGACGGCTGATCCAGCTGGGCCGCCGTGGCATGCGCGGTCTGCTGGCCATGCTGGTCGTCGAGGCGAACCGACCCGTCTCGATCGACCAGATCGTCGATGCGCTGTGGACGGAGTCGCCGCCGGCCACCGCGCGGACGATCGTGCACGGTTATGTGTCGCGGCTGCGCAAGGTGCTGGAGGAGTCCGACCCGTCGGGCTCCGCGACAATCCGCACCACGCCGACCGGCTACCAGCTGACCGTGGACCCCTGGCGTCTCGACCTGCACCGCGCCCGGCAGCTCGTGGCGTCGGCTCGTGGCAAGCCCGCCGCCATCAGGGCGGGCTTGCTGCGCGAGGCGCTGGGTCTGTGGCGCGGGCCGGTGCTCGCGGACGTGCCGGGCGACCCGATGACGTCTGATCTCGAAGAACTCCGGCTGTCGGCGCTGGAGGAACGCATCGACGCCGAGCTGGAGCTGGGCCGCCACCTGGAGCTCGTGGGGGAGCTGCGCGGCCTGTGCACCGAGTACCCGTTCCGGGAACGGATGGTCGCGCACAGCATGCGCGCCCTGTACCGGTCCGGGCAGCGTGCGGACGCTCTTGAGGCCTACCAACGGTTCCAGCGCCGTGCGGTGGACGAGCTGGGCATCGATCCCGGTCCGCAGCTGCGGTTGCTGCAGGAACAGGTGCTGCGCGACGACCCGGCGCTGAGCCTGGTCGGCCCGGTCGAGTCGCGTCCCGTCGCGCCGCGGGCGGGGATCGTGTCGCCGGCCCTGTTGCCCGCCGCCGCCTCGCGGTTGTTCGGTCGCGAGGCCGACAAGACGTGGCTGGACAACGTTTGTGCTTCGCGGAACCTGCTCGGCACGACCGTGGCCGTGCTGACCGGGGCGCCCGGCGTCGGCAAGAGCGCGCTCGCGATCACGTGGGGCCACGAGAACTCCGAGATGTTCCCGCACGGCGTGCTGTTCGCTTCTCTGGGGGACACCGAACCCGGTGAGATCCTGACCAGGTTCCTGGTGGCGCTGGGCGTGCCCGCGGACGGTGTGCCGGTCGCGGTGCAGGACCGCGTCGGGCTGTACCGGTCGTTGCTCAACCGCCGCCGCGTGCTGGTGGTGCTGGACGACGCGACGAGCTTCGACCAGGTGCAGCCGTTGCTGCCGCCGGGGTCGGGCTCGGTGGTGCTGGTGACGTCGCGTTCTCAGATGGAACGGCTGGTCGTCACGAACAGCGCCCGCGTCCGGAAGCTCGGTCCGCTGGACGACGAGGCCGCGCGTGCGCTGGTGGACGACGTGCTGGGCAGGCCGCTGTCGTCGGAAGACCCGATGGCGGCCAGGAAGCTGGCCGAGCTGTGCGGCGGGCTGCCGCTGGCCCTGCGGGTGGCCGCGGCGAAGCTGGTGATCAGTCCGGAGTGGACGGTCGAGGAGCTGGTGGGTGAGCTGGCCGACGACGGGCACCGGATGCGTGGGTTGGACCTACCTGAGGCAGGCGTGGGGGTGTCGCGGGCGCTCGACCTGTCGACCCGCGACCTGCCGTCCGATCTCGACGAGGTCTTCCAGTCCGTCGGCATGGCGCCCGGACGGTGGATGTCGTCACACGCGGTCGCCGCGTTGACCCGCACCCGCGTCGAGTCGGCCCGTGATCGGCTGACCCAGTTGGTCGAGGTGAACCTGCTGGTCGAGCCCTGGCCGGACGGGTTCACGATGCACGAACTGGTGCGGCTGTACGTGCGCGGAACCGGCCGTCCGGACCTGGACTCGTTGCGGCGCCTGGTGAACTACTACCTCGTCGCGTGCGACCACGTCCGCCGCGCCATCCGCCCGGCGCGTGACGGCCTGGACTTCGCCTTCGGGGACAACGGTTCCACGTCGCTGCCGGCGTTCGGCGACCCGGTCGACTGGTTCGACCAGGAGTGGCCCAACATCGTCGCGGTCGTGCACGCGTCCGCCGAATCGGGTCTGCACGACCAGGTGTGGCAGTTGGTACGACTGTTGCACCCCTACGCGACCGTGCGCGCGCTCACCGGGGAGTGGGTGGCGCTGGTCGGGTTCGGCCTGGCCGCGGCCGAGGTGACGGGGAGCCGCCTCGGCCAGATCCTGATGCTGGACACGACCTACACGACGAACGCCCGGCTGGGACGACCCGTTCTGCTGCCGGACGCCCGCCGTGCGCACCGGCTGGCGTCCGAGCTGGGTGAGCGCCAGTACCTGGTGCTGACGCTCGCCCAACTCGCCGACGTCCTGTTCCGGCTCCAGCAGCACGACGAGGCGTTGCTGCACTTCTGGGAGTCGGTGCAGCTCGCGCAACAGTCCGGCGACGTCGTCGGCGAGGGCCACGGGCTGAACAACGTGGCACAGGTCGAGCAGGCCCGCGGACAGGTGGAAGTGGCGCTGCAGCACCAAGCTCACGCCGTCGAGGTGTACCGGCGCTCCGGCGATCAGGTCGCGTTGATCCGCGGTCTGGCCAACCTCGCCGAGCTGAACCTTCAGGCGGGAGCCCTGGACCAGGCCGAGATGCTGGCCAGGCAGGTGGTCGACCAGGCAGCCGTCGCCGAGGTGACCTACCTCGAGGGTTTTGGTCGCCAGGTGCTCGGCGGAGTGCTGCTCCGGCGGGCGGAATGGGTTGCTGCGACAGCGGAATTGACTGAAGCGCTGCGGCTGTATGCGCAGGTCAACTCGGCCCGCGCGGTCGAGGTGCGGGCCACTTTGGACTCGCTGTCGTCCGAGGTTTAGCGGGCGTTTAGTCGTCTGGTCCCAAAACATGGGATGTTGGAAGTGCAGGCCGCCGAGTGGGGGATTACCGAGGGGGTAAGGCGCCTGCGTTTGGAGGGCCCGACCGGCATTCGGGGGAGAGTGCCGGTCGGGCCTTCGCTTTGTGTCCGAGACCGCTGGTGTCCGGGACCGTTCAGTTGTTGACGCAGTTCTCGTCGGTGGCGCGGGCGAGCGGCAGCAGCTCTGGACGCTTCGGCGCCATTCCGTCCCCCATGGACTCACCCCTGAGCGTGCGGCCGATCCAGGGCACCACGTGTTCGCGGGCCCACTTGAGGTCGGCTTTCCGCTGAGTGACCCAGTCCGCCTGCTCAAGTGCCGGCCACGGCTCGTTCCACGCGTGGGCGTCGCTGAGGCCGAGCACCTCGTAGGTCTTGAGGGCGACGCGCTGGTGTCCTTCCGGGGAGAGGTGGAGCCGGTCCTCGCTCCATGCGCGACGGTCGTGCAACACGTGCATGGACCACAGGTCGACCATCCGGCAGTGATAGCGCTCGGCGATCGACCACAGGTGCGAGTTGTAGATGGCGATCTTGCCGCGCAGGCTGCGGAGGAGCGGGGTTGATCGCGTGTCGAAGCCGGTGAAGATGACCACGTCGGATCCGGAGGCCCTCAGGTCGGCGACTGCGACCTCGTAGACCTCGGCCAGGGCATCCGGGTCGCTGTTCGGGACCATGATGTCGTTGCCGCCACCGCAGAAGGTGACGAGGTCCGGTTTGAGTGAGATCGCCAGTGGGACCTGTTCGTCGATGATCTCCTGCAGCATCTTGCCTCTGATGGCGAAGTTGGCGTACCTGAAGTCAGGTGCCTGCTGGGCGATCATGCTTGCCAGGCGGTCCGCCCAGCCGACGTAGGTGTCGCCAGGGCCGGGGTCGTCCATGCCCTCGGTGAAGCTGTCCCCCAGTGACACCAGACTGTTCCATCGCAGCAGCACAACATCCCCCTTACTCGCGCGACTTCCTGCCCGTTTGGCGGCTCCCGTCTGCGGCTCCCGTTCGCAGGCGACTGGTTAGCATGCACAACCAACCACGGGCTACGCCACCGTCGGTTACAGCATCGTAAGTTTTTTCGCTGTGGGTGATGATTCTTTTGCCACACGATCGAGGGAAGCTTGAGCTGGATCCGGGGGATTCGGGCGGATTCGTCTCATTCGGTCGCTAGCTTCTGCCGGGTGCGTTCTGGTTTGCCGCTTCCCTCCATTTCGCTTGGTGTCGCGCTTGTCACACTGGGGGTTCTCACCGGTGTGGTGATCGGCACTGGCGTGGTGCCGGTTCCGGGTCCCTCCGATGCCGCTCCCGGCGAGCCCGATGTGACCCAGGTCGGGGGTGATCAGCCGCCCATGGAGTTCACGCCGGTGCCGTCCTCGGTGAAGGTGACGCCGTCGCGGCCTTCGTCGGTCCGGCTGGTGGTGACGCCGCCGCCGCATTCCAATCCGGTGGTCACGCCTGAGGTTGGGGAGGCTCGGGTGAGTGTGGTGGGGACGACGGTGATGCCGTCGGTGTCGGTGCCGGAGTTGTCGGCTGAGGTTGTGCCTAGTGCGGGCTCGTCGTCTGTGGGTGCGCCGGTTCCGTAGGTGGTTGGGTTGCGGGCGGCGAGTTCCTGTTGAGTGCTTCCACTGGGGGACTCCGTCCCCCAGACCCCCTGCCAATCTGATCAGGGGGTACCACGCCACGGGCGGGTTGATGGCACGTCTGTTGCGTTGGGCGGCTGCCGGTTGCGTGGGTGGTGCGGTTCGGGTGGGGGTCCCCGTCACAAGCCGTACCAGAGCGCGCCACAACCAGGGAGGGATGTCAAACGGACGAAAAGCGTGTCCGTTTGACATCCCTCCCTGGTTGCAGCAAAAGCTGAGGCACGACTCGTGACGGGGACCCCCACCGGAACCTCGCGTTTCAAGCTAAGGGCGCCTCGGCTTCGCCATTGGGTCGCCTCGCCTGCGGCATCGGCGTGAGGGCAAGGGAAAACCCCCGCAGCACCTCGGCGCGTGAGGTGCTGCGGGGGCCGTGGGACCTTTCCGAAGGGGAGCGCCGCCGCCGATCAGCTCCCCCTCGGAAAGGGGTGGGACCACTGCTCGGGGCACCGCCGCCGATCTGCCCCGAGCAGTGGGGTTGGGACCGTCTCAGGGGGCGCCGCCGCCGATCTACCCCCTGAGACGGGGTTCTTGTCACCCGCTGGCTGCCGCGCCCACGGTGGTGGTTGCGGCCGGCAGGTGGTCGTCGTAGGCCGAGCGCAGCCTCAGCTCTGCGCTCGGCTTGGCTCCGATGGTGTCCAGGCCCAGTAGGGCTGCGCCTACTACTGGGGGGACGTCCACTACCCGTACTTGGGCCAGTGGGGCCATTTCGGTCACTCGTTGGCGGACTGGGCCCACCACTGTGTCGCCGGTGTTGGTGATGACGCCGCCGCCCAGGACGATGTCGACCGGTTCGTTCATGAGGTCGAGTTTGCGCAGTGAGACGGTGGAGAGGAGGACGATTTCCTCTACCAGGCGTTCGATCTGGGCCAGGGCTACGGCGTCGCCGTTTGCCGCTACCTCGAAGACGAGGGGGCAGAGGGCGTGCGGGTCCAGTTCGATTTCCTCGAAGTGGATCTTTTCTACCACCTTGAGGATCGAGGATTCGTTGTAGTGCGCGAGGAGTGCTGGGAGTAGTTCGGTGGGTTGGCCTCGGCCGTCTTCGGCTCGGACGGCGTGCCAGAGGGCGTCGTTGCCGATTTGGCCGCCGCCGCCCCAGTCGCCGGAGATGGCGCCCAGTGCGGGGAAGCGGTGGGTTCGGCCGTCGTGGGCCACGCCTACTGCGTTGATGCCCGCGCCGCAGACGACGGCCACGCCTACGCCTGAGGCGGTGCCGGCTCGGAGGAGCGCGAAGGTGTCGTTGCCCACGAAGGTGGTGGTGGACCAGCCTCGTTTGGTGATCTCGCGGGTCAGGTCCTCCTCCTCGCGGGGGAGGTCTGCTCCCGCGAGGTAGGCGGCTGTGTGCGAGGCGATCGGCTCGTCCGGGGACAGTCCCGCTTGGGCTGCGGCCTCGCGTGCCAGTGCTTCGAACACGTCCAGTCCGCGCTTCATGCCTACTGTCTGGGGCGGTGCGCCGGGGCCGCGCACCTGCGCGAGCACCTTGCCGTCCGCGTCGACCAGCAGGACTGCGGTTTTGCTGTTCCCGCCGTCGATCGCGAGCACACGGTCGGTCATCGTTGTCAGTTTCCCTTCACCCACGGCAGCAGATCGCGGTTCTGCGCGATCAGCTCGTCGGCCAGCTGGTCCGCGATGGCGTGCTGGCCGATCAGCGGGTGTGCGAGCAGCGCGTTCGCCACTCGGTCGCGGCCGCCGTGGACGGCCGCTTCCAGTGCCAGGTACTCGTACGCGGTGACGTGCGAGATCAGGCCTGAGATGGACGGTTCCACGGGGCGGACCGGGAGTGGCACGCCGCCGTTTGTGTCCACAGTGGACGATACTTCTACCACTGCGTCGTCTGGCAGGAACGGGAGTGTGCCGTTGTTCTGGACGTTTACCACGTGCTTTTCGGCGCCTGCGCCGCCGGTGAGGGCGTGCACCAGCTGTACGGCGGCTTCGGAGTAGTAGGCGCCGCCGCGTTGGCCGAGTTGTTCGGGCTTCGTGACCACTGACTGGTCGCCGTAGATGTCGAGCAGTTCCTTTTCCACCGCGGCAACCACTTCGGCGCGTGGGGGTTCGGTTTGCTGCTTCTTCACGACGGCGTCGTGGTTGTAGAAGTAGTTGAGGTAGTACGACGGCACCATGTTCAGGCGCCGCATCAGGCCGCCGTCGATGCCGATGTGCTCGGCTAGGCCTTCGACGTGGTCGGCCAGGAGTTCGGGGAGGCGGTCTACGCCGTCGACGTAGACGCCGCGTTCCCACGTGAGGTGGTTGAGGCCCACGTGCTCCAGTTCGACGGTGGACGGGTCCACGCCGAGCAGGGCGGAGGTCCAGCGCTGGAACGTGATGGCCACGTTGCACAGGCCGATCGCCTTGTGGCCGTTCTGGAGGAGCGCGCGCGTCACGATGCCCACCGGGTTCGTGAAGTTCACGATCCAGGTGTCCGGGCCCGCGAGGCGGCGGACCTTGTCGGCGATGTCCAGGACCACCGGCACGGTCCGCAGGGCCTTGGCGAGGCCTCCCGCGCCGGTGGTCTCCTGGCCGACGCACCCGCAGGTGAGCGGGAACGTCTCGTCTGACGCGCGTGCTTTCTGGCCACCGACCCGCAACTGCAGCAGCACCGCGGACGCGCCCTCGACACCGTCTTCGAGCGACGTGGTGGTGCGGACCTTCGCCGGGTGGCCTGCGTGTTGCAGCAGGCGCTGGCTGAAGGGGCCGACCAGCGACAGGCGGTGCTCGTCCGGGTCGACGAGGACGATCTCGTCCACCGCCAGGCTGGTGCGACGGCCGGCGATGCCGTCGATCAGCTCAGGTGTGTAGGTGGATCCGCCACCGACGACGGTGAGTTTCATCCCTTGACTCCCGTGAACGTGATTCCCTTGACGAACGACTTCTGGGCGAAGACGAAGAGGACGACGGCCGGGATCATCGTCAGGAACGTCACCGCCATCGACGAGTTCCACTGGACGATGTGCATGCCCTTGAACGTCGCCAGTGCCAGTGACAACGTCCACTGGTCCTTCACTTCACCGGTGTAGAGCAACGGGCCGAAGTAGTCGTTCCAGGTGAAGAGGAAGCAGAACAGCGCGGTGGCCGCGATGCCGGGCTTCGCCATCGGAATGATGATCCGGATCAGCGCCTGGAACTCCGAGCAGCCGTCCACCCTCGCCGCGTCCACATAGGACTGCGGGATGGTGAGCATGAACTGGCGCAGCAGGAAGATGCTGAACGCGTCGAACAGGAAGTAAGGAGCGATCAACGGCACCAGCGTGCCGGTCAGGCCCAGCGACGACCAGGTGTCGTACAGCGGCACGGCCACGACCTGCGGCGGCAGCATCATCGCGCCGATGACGAGGATGAAGGCCACGTTCCGGCCGCGCCACTTGAGCTTCGCGAGCGCGTAGGCGGCGGGGATCGACGAGATCAGCATGCCGAAGGTCGCGAGCAGCGAGTACGTGAGGCTGTTGATCAGGTACTGGAACAGCGGGGCCTTCTCGAAGACCTCGACGAAGTTCTCCCAGTGCCACTCGGTCGGCCACAGGTTCGAGGTGAACGCCTGGTCGTCCGACATCACCGCGGTGAGGAAGACGAACACGACGGGCGTGGCGAACATCAGGCCGAGCGCGAGGCCGATCGCGTGGGTGGCGACCCAGTTGAGGAAGCCTCCGACGTTGCGCTTGCGGCGCGGCTGCTCCGGTTCCGCGGAGACGTCGACCGGTGGTTTGGTCAGCGTGGCGGTCATGCTCCCGGACCCCCTTCCTCAGCCGTGGAGTTCTTGCGCATCCGCTGGACCAGCACGATGGTCACGGCGAACGAGATGATGAACAGGACCGTGGCCATGGCGGCCGCGTAGCCCATGTCGAAGTAGCGGAAGCCTTGCGTGTACAGGTAAACCGGGAACGTCAGCGTGGAGTTGTCCGGGAAACCGAGATATTTGGTCGATCCCGTCGCGTCCGCCGCTCCGGAGCCGGCCGACCCCGCGACGACCGCCTGTGTGAAGAGCTGCAACGCGAGGATCACCGAGTTCACGATGCCGAAGAGCAGCACCGGCGAGATCGTCGGCAGTGTGACGTGCCACCAGCGCCGGATCGGGCCCGCGCCGTCGAGTTCTGCTGCCTCGTACTGTTCCTGCGGCACGTCGAGGATCGCGGCCAGGATGATGATCATCAGGTCGCCGGAGATCCACAGCATGATCGCGGTGATGCCGGGCTTGGCCCACGCCGGGTCCGAGAAGAACAGCGGTGCGTCGACCCCGAACCAGCCGAGCACGCTGTCGAGCGGACCGCCGTTGGGACGCATCACCATGAAGAACACGAGTGTCGCGGCCACCGGCGGCGCCAGTGAGGGCAGGTAGCAGAGCGTCCGGATCAGGCCGACGCCCGACTTGAGACGTGCGATGACCGATGCCACGCCCAGCGCGAAGACCGTCCGCGCGATCGTGAGCACGACGACGAACCACAAGGTGTTCGCGATCGCCTTGGTGAGCAAGGGATCCTTGAACATGAACTCGTAGTTGGCCAGTCCGTTGAACTCCGGTGCGTTGATCAGGTCGTACTTCGTGAAGCTGAAGATGACCGTGGCGACCAACGGGTAGACGAAGAACAGGACGAAGCCGATGATTGCCGGGGCCATGAACCCGAGCACGGCGAGACGGTGGCGGGCACGTGCCCGCCCCTTGCCGGGGGCGGGCCGCGCGCCGAGCGTGGCGGTCATCTTGCGAATCCCCTACTTGCCGCTCTTGGCGATCTGGTCGTCGATGTTCTTGTCGACTTCCTTGAGGCCTGCCGCCAGGTCCGGGACCTTGCCGGACTGGTAGGAGACCGAGAAGTCGGTGACGGCCTTGATGTGCGCGTCACCGATGGGGGTGACCGGGTTGCCCTTGAGCTTGTCGCTCTTGGCCAGGTCGATGAACGTCTTGAACTGCTCGTCCACCTCGAGCTTGGAGCTCTCCATGGCGGCCTTGGTGCTCGGGACGTTCTTGATGGCGTTCGACAGGTCGACGATCGTGTCGGTGTCGAACGTCAGGTGCTTGATCAGCTCCCACGCGGCGCCGGCGTTCTTGGCGCCCTTGGGAATGCCCATGATCGTGCCGGTGGTGAACGCGGTGCCGTAGTCGGCGGGCTTCCAGGTCGGGAACGGAGCCGTGCCGAACTTGATCTGCGGCGCCTGCGCCTTGAGGAAGGCGGTGCGGTACTCGCCGTCGATCATGATCGCGATCTTGCCCTGGTGGAACGCGTGGTCGGCCGAGTACTCCTGGCCGAGACCCGCGCGGAACCGCTCGAGCGCGTCGTAACCGTAGAAGTCGACGAGCTTCTTCTGGAAGGTCATCATCTCGGTGAAGCCGGGGGAGCTGGCCAGGCCGGACTTGCCGTCCTTCTCCCACTCCGCACCGAACGTCGGCGCGAGGATGGTCGGGCGGTTGGCGTAGAAGCCCATCGTGGGTAGGTAACCCGCTACCTCGATGTCACCGTTCGGCGCCTTCTTGGTCGCCTTCACGGCCGCGTCGTACAGCTCGTCCAGCGTCTTCGGCGGGTTCGTGATGCCGGCCGCCGACAGCATGTCCTTGTTGTAGTACATGGCGTAGACGTCGGTGAGCATGGGCATCGCACAGCGGTTGCCCTTGTACTCGGTGTACGCGCGGACCGCCGGGGAGAGCTGGTTCAGGTCGACCTTGTCGCGCTCGATGTAGGACTTCAGCGGCTGGAACGCACCGGAGGAGCAGAACTGGCCGATGTTGTCCGTCGTGAACGACAGCGCGACGTCCGGCGTGTTGCCCGAACGGATACCCGCGGTGATCTTGTCGTCGTCCTGCGAGCCCTCGTGCTTGATCTCGATGTTCGGGAACTTCTTGTTGAACGTCTTGAGGGCCTTCGTGACTTCTTCGTACTCGCGGTCGGAGTAGTTGCTCCAGACCGTGAGGGTCAGCTTGTCGTCCTTGCCAGGAGCAGCTGCGGCGTCGGAATTGGCGCCGCCACCCTTGCCCGCCGCACATGCGGTGAGGGTCAGCGCTGCGGCGACACAGAGCAAGGCAGCACGGGTGTGCTTGCGCATGTGCACTCCTTCTCGATCAACGTGGGGACCCGGCGACCACTGGGCCGCGGAATGGAGCCGTGGTGGCTGCCGGCAGGCCGAACACCGTCTCTCGTGCCACTGCCAGTGCCGAGTGCAGTGCGCCGCTGCGCACCGGTTTCCCGGTCACCAAAGCCAGTTGGAGGGGTGTCCTCGGAACCACCAGTTGCCGCAGTTCCGCGGCAACGAGATCGTTCAGCGTGGTTCCTCCCGCCTGGGCGATGTCGCCAGAGAGGAGGATGAGTTCCGGGTCGAGCACCGCGACGACGCTAGCCACGCCCGTGGCGATGCGCTTGGCGAGATCGGCCATGAACTCCCGGCCCGCCGGACCCGCGGCCAACGCCTTGCGGACGGCCCCGTGGCCGTTGCGCGCGGCGAGCCCGTGAGCCCTGGCGAGCTTGCAGATCGACGTGTTGCTGAGCAGCTCACCGAACGTGCCGCCGGAGCGGTCCGTGTCGGTTTCGGCCGCTGCGCGGTCGGGGATCATCAACCCGTCGATCTCGCCCGCGCCACCGGATGCGCCGCGCAGCAGCGATCCGTTGACGACGACAGCGGCACCGACGAGGTCTGCGGGCCAGATGACGACGAAGTCGCGCACCTTGGTGGCCCGTCCGGCGACCATCTCCTCCAGGGCGACCAGGTTCACGTCGTTCTCGACGCTCACCGAGGTCGCGAGCTGCTCCCGCAACCGGCCGGGCATGTCGAAGCCGTTCCAGCCGGGCAGGTGTGGTGCGTAGGCGAGCTCACCGTTCGCGGGGTTCACCGCTCCGGGACAGCCCACCACGACGTGCAGCAGCTGGTCGGGAGCGAGGCCTGCCTGCCCGCACGCCTTGCCGACCGCGCTCACGAACGCCTCCAGCACACCGTGCTTCGCGGGCATCGGTGCCTTGTGCTCGGTGAGCACTGCACCGGAGATGTCCGCGATCGCGATGTCGACCGTCTCGGGGGTGAGATCGACAGCCGCGATGTGCGCAAGCGTCCCGTTGACCGACCACAGCTGGGCCCGAGGCCCGCGTCCACCGCCGCGCAGTCCGTTGCGGACCACGGTGTCGGCGGTTTCCAGCCGGGTGAGCAGCTGTGCGGTCGCCGGCTTGGAGAGACCGATCAGGCCCTCCAACTCCGACCTGGTCAGCGGCCCGTTGCGCAGCAAAGCCTCGATGGCTGCGCGGTCGTTGATCTCCCGCAACAGTCGTGGGCTTCCGGCACGCATTAGGTCCGCTCCTGTCTGTTAACTTTCCAGACGATTTCGGGAGACGGTAGTGACCTGGTTCACCGGGGTCAATCCCCGATATGGGTCCGTTACCTGAGTTAGGTTCGCCTAAGGCACCCTGGAACCATGACGGACGTGCGCCAGGAGTCGCTCGCATCACTGCTAGGAGGCCGAGGCGGCGCCCTCGACGCCTCCCTGCCGCCGCTGGCGTTCGTCGCAGGCTGGCTGATCTGGGGGCACTCGATCGGCGCGGGTGCCGTCGTGGCCGTCCTGTGCGGCGTGGTGATCGGCATCGTGCGGTTCGTGCGCGGCGAGAAACCCCGCGCCGTGATCCTGTCGGTGCTGCTCGTCGTGGCAGCCGCGTTGGTGGCGCTCTACACCGGGCGCGTCGAGGACTTCTTCCTCATCCAGCTGCTGTCCAACGTGGCATCCGCGCTGGCCTGGGCCGGTTCGATCGCGGTGCGCTGGCCGTTGCTCGGCGTGGTGGTGGGGACGCTGCTCGGGCAGAAGACGAAGTGGCGCCGGGATCCTGCCCTTTTGCGCGCGTACTCGGTCGCGTCGTGGGCGTGGGTCGGTCAGTACGTGCTGCGGGTCGCCGTGTTCACGCCGTTGTGGCTCGACGCCCAGATCCTCTGGCTCGCCACGGTTCGGGTCGCTTTGTCGTGGCCGTTGCAGATCGTCTGCATCCTGGTGTCGGGGTGGCTGCTGAAGCGGGCGCTACCAGCAGACCACCCCGGGTTCCGGCACCCTCAGGTCAACGAGGAACGCTGACCGTCAGCTTCAGGAACGCCGACCATGCGTTGGCGGAAACGGGGATGTGGGTGCTCGGGGCCTTGCTGTCCCGGATGCCGACGCTTCGGCCCACTTCGACGCAGTTGTCGCCGCTGCCGCTGTAGCTGCTCTTACGCCAGGCGGTCATTGGAGGCCCTCCAAAATGTTGTC